>JAPSIX010000005.1 GCA_031178475.1 Microbacterium sp.
CCTCGATCGGTCCGAGTTCGTGCGGGACGTCTGATGCGTAGCTGGAGACCCACGGGCGAGGAGGCTGGAACGTGCTCACCCGCTCAGCTTAGGCGCGCGGTCTTGACAGGCTGATGCGCGAGAGATCGGCGAGCCGTACGCGATGAGCGCCCCTGCCATCTCGCAGCATCTCCGCGTACTGGAGAAGGCCCGTCTCGTCGAACGACACCGTCGGGCGCAGTGGCGCGTCTGCCGCATCTCGCCCGAGCCTCTGGAGGCGGCGGCGGAATGGGTGGCCAGGAACCGCCTCGAATGGCAGGCGCGGTTCGACCTGCTGGACGAGGTGCTGACCGAGCTGGGGCGCACGCAGGAGGAGGATGAGCGATGAATGTGTCGGAGCAGGAACGCGAGCTGATGATCGTTCGTCGGCTCGCCGCCGCTCGCCAGCTGGTATGGCGGGCGTGGACGGACCCGGCGGTGATGGTGCGCTGGATGCACCCGCACGACGTCGGGACGGTCGAAGGGAGTGTCGCGGTCGATCTTCGCGTCGGTGGTGACTACCGCTTCACGATGGTCGACGCGTCAGGGGTCGAGTATCCGAGCGGTGGCGAGTACATCGAGGTGCGCGAGCCGGAGTCCCTGCGCTGCTCATGGGGCGCGCCGGGCGAGCCAGTGGCCGAGCTGAGCGTCGTGCTGAGGGAAATCGGCGAAGGCATCACCGAGATGACCTTCCGCCTCGTCGGCCACCCCGACGACAGCGGCCGAGCAGACAGCGTCTGGGGCGGCTGGCGAGAGGCTCTGGATGAGCTGGCGGCAGAGGTCGAGAGGACCGGGGATGGGTGACGTCACGATCTAGACTGGGGGAGTGTCTGAAATCACCCCTGATCTCGTGCGCCATCTCGGCGTGCTCGCGCGCATCAAGCTCACCGACGACGAGGTGACCACGCTCACCGGTCAGCTCGACGCCATCGTCGACAACATCGCGAAGGTGTCTGAGGTGGCGACGCCCGAAGTGCCGGCCACCAGTCACCCGATCCCGTTGAGCAACGTGTTCCGTCCCGACGAGGTGGGGCAGACGCTCACGCTCGAGCAGACGCTGCACAACGCGCCGGACGCCGCCGACGGCCGCTTCCGCGTGACCGCCATCCTGGGAGAAGAGCAGTGAGCGACATCATCCGTCTCAGCGCCGCAGAACTCGGTGAGAAACTGGCCGCCGGCGACCTCTCCAGTGTCGAGGCCACGCAGGCGCACCTCGACCGCATCGCCGCCGTCGACGGCGACGTGCACGCCTTCCTGCACGTCAACGAGCACGCCCTGGCAGCGGCTGCCGCGGTCGACGCACGCCGCGCCGCCGGGGAGCAGCTGGGCCCCATCGCTGGTGTGCCGCTGGCGGTCAAGGATGTGCTGGTCACCACCGACCAGCCGTCCACGAGCGGATCCCGGATCCTCGAGGGGTACATGTCGCCGTTCGACGCGACCGTCGTCGCGCGCTCGCGCGAGGCCGGGCTCGTGCCGCTGGGCAAGACGAACATGGACGAGTTCGCGATGGGCTCGTCCACCGAGCACTCCGCCTACGGCCCCACCCGCAACCCGTGGGATCTGGACCGGATCCCGGGTGGATCCGGCGGCGGCTCCGCCGCGGCCGTCGCCGCCTTCGAGGCGCCGCTCGCCCTCGGCTCCGACACGGGCGGGTCGATCCGCCAGCCCGCGCATGTGACGGGCACGGTCGGCATCAAGCCGACGTACGGCGGGGTCAGCCGCTACGGCGCGATCGCGCTGGCATCCAGCCTCGACCAGGTCGGCCCTGTCACCCGCACGGTGCTCGATGCCGGCCTGCTGCACGACGTCATCGGCGGTCACGACCCGAAGGACTCCACCTCCCTCACCGACGAGTGGCCGTCCTTCGCTGCGGCGGCCCGCGAAGGGGCCACCGGTCAGGCGCTGAAGGGGCTCAAGGTCGGTGTGATCCAGGAGCTGCCGGACTCCGGGTTCCAGGCCGGCGTCGCGGCATCCTTCCACGCCTCGCTCGAGCTGATGCAGCAGCACGGAGCGGAGATCGTCGATATCTCGGCTCCGCACTTCGAGTACGGCGTCGCAGCGTATTACCTGATCCTGCCGGCGGAGGCCTCCAGCAACCTGGCGAAGTTCGACTCGGTGCGCTTCGGCCTGCGCGTCACTCCGGGCGGCAACCCCACTGTCGAGGATGTGATGTCCGCCACCCGCGAGGCCGGTTTCGGACCGGAGGTGAAGCGCCGCATCATCCTCGGCACCTACGCGCTCTCTGCCGGGTACTACGACGCCTACTACGGCAGCGCGCAGAAGGTGCGCACGCTGATCCAGCGCGACTTCGACGAGGCCTTCTCGCAGGTGGATGTCATCGCCACTCCGTCCGCGCCGACCACCGCGTTCAAGATCGGCGAGAAGATCGACGATCCGCTGCAGATGTACCTGAACGACCTGACCACGATCCCCGCGAACCTGGCCGGCGTACCCGGCATCTCCATCCCGTCGGGTCTGGCGGACGAGGACGGGCTGCCGGTCGGCATCCAGTTCCTCGCCCCGGCACGCGAGGACGCGCGGCTGTACCGCGTGGGTGCCGCGCTAGAGGCGGCGCTCGTCGACTCGTGGGGTGCACCGCTGCTGGACCGCATGCCCGCACTGGGAGGGAACCGCTGATGGCCGCCGCAAAGCTCATGGACTACGACAAGGCTCTCGAGCTGTTCGAGCCGGTGCTCGGCTTCGAGGTGCACGTCGAGCTGAACACGCGCACGAAGATGTTCTCCGACGCGCCGAACCCCGCGAACGACGAGTTCCACGGCGCGGAGCCGAACACGCTCATCGCGCCGGTCGATCTGGGTCTTCCCGGGTCGCTTCCCGTGGTCAACGAGACAGCCGTGCGGTCCTCGATCAGCCTCGGACTGGCGCTGGGCTGCTCGATCGCCGAGTCCAGCCGGTTCGCCCGGAAGAACTACTTCTACCCCGATCTCGGTAAGAACTATCAGATCTCGCAGTACGACGAGCCGATCGCCTTCGAGGGATCGGTCGAGGTCGAACTGGAGGACGGCACGCTGGTGACCGTCCCGATCGAGCGCGCGCACATGGAGGAGGACGCCGGCAAGCTCACGCACATGGGTGGCTCGACCGGGCGCATCCAGGGCGCCGAGTACTCACTGGTCGACTACAACCGCGCGGGTGTCCCGCTGGTCGAGATCGTCACCAAGCCGATCTTCGGCGCCGAGCACCGTGCTCCCGAGATCGCGAAAGCGTACGTGCAGACCATCCGCGACATCGTGCGGGGTCTCGGCATCTCCGAGGCCCGGCTGGAGCGCGGCAACCTGCGCTGCGATGCGAATGTGTCGCTGCGGCGTCGTGTCCCGGTCGGTGAGCCTGCCGAACCACTCGGCACCCGCACCGAGACCAAGAACGTCAACTCGATGCGCTCGGTCGAGCGCGCCGTTCGGTACGAGATCCAGCGCCAAGCGCAGATCCTCGCCGGTGGCGGCTCGATCATCCAGGAGACCCGGCACTGGCACGAGGACACCGGCGTGACCTCACCCGGCCGGCCGAAGTCGGATGCCGATGACTACCGCTACTTCCCGGAGCCCGACCTGCTTCCGGTGCAGCCCGCGCCCGAGCTGATCGAACAGCTGCGCGCTGCGCTGCCCGAGCAGCCTGTCGCCCGTCGGCGCCGTCTGATGGCGGAGTGGGGCTTCACCGACCTGGAGTTCCAGGACGTGCGCAACGGCGGGCTGCTGGGCGAGGTCGAGGCCACCATCGCGGCCGGAGCGTCTCCCTCGGCCGCACGCAAGTGGTGGACCGGCGAGATCACCCGCATCGCCAACGTCCAGGAGCGCGACGCCGCGACCTTGATCTCACCGGCGCACGTGGCCGAGCTGCAGCAGCTGATCGACGCGGGGACGCTGACGGACAAGCTCGCCCGGCAGGTGCTCGAGGGCGTCATCGCGGGTGAGGGCTCCCCGCAGGATGTCGTCGACGCGCGAGGGCTGGCTGTCGTCTCCGACGACGGCGCGCTGATCGCCGCGATCGACGACGCACTGGCCGCGCAGCCCGACGTGCTCGCCAAGATCAAAGACGGCAAGGTTCAGGCCGCCGGTGCCATCATCGGCGCGGTGATGAAGGCGATGAGGGGACAGGCGGACGCCGCGCGCGTGCGCGAGCTCATCCTGGAACGCGCCGCGCAGTAGCACGGAAGGGGCATCGCGGCCCGGTGTCGGACCCCGTGGGGAGAATGGATGCATGGGACGCGGTGACGGATCGGGGCGGCTGGTGTCGCCCGCTGACGCGGACGACACCGGCTCCGGCATCCTGCATGTTGACATGGACGCGTTCTACGCGGCCGTCGAGGTGCTGCACGACCCGTCGCTGCGCGGTCTGCCGCTGATCATCGGCGCGCCGGACGGCCGTTCGGTCGTCTCCAGCGCGTCGTATGAGGCGCGCCGGTACGGGGTGCGATCCGCCATGCCCGTCGCGCAGGCCATCCGTCTGTGTCCGACCGCGCGCATCGTGCGACCCGACTTCTCTCGCTATCGTGCGGTCTCGACCAAGGTGATGGACATCTTCGGCGAGATCACACCGCTCGTCGAGCAGTTGTCCGTCGACGAGGCCTTCCTCGATGTGACCGGCGCCCGCCGGCTGTGGGGGAGACCGCGTGAGATCGGCGCTCTGGTCCGCCGCCGCATCGCCGACGAGGTCGGAATCACCTGCAGCGTCGGCATCGCCGCGACCAAGCACGTGGCGAAGATCGCCTCGACCCTCGCCAAACCCGACGGGATGCTGGTCGTGGCCGCTTCCGACACCGTCGATTTCCTCGCACCGAGACCCGTCCGGGCGATGTGGGGTGTGGGGCCGAAGGCCGCCGAGACTCTCGAGTCCCGCGGCATCCGCCTCATCGGCGACATCCGCAGCGCGGATCCGTCCGTGCTGGAGCGTGCGGTCGGCGGCGCCCTCGCCGCGCGTCTGCGTGAGCTCGCCGCCGGCCGCGATCCCCGGTCGGTGCAGACGCAGCGCATCGAGAAGAGCATCGGGCACGAGGAGACGTTCGAGCGGGACGTCCGCGATCGCGACCACCTCCACTCCGAACTGCTGCGGCTCTCGGATCGCGTCGCTGCGCGTCTGCGCGCTGCCGGGTGGGAGTCCGGTGCGGTGTCCATCAAGATCCGTTTCGCCGACTTCAGCACGCTGACCCGATCCCAGACGCTTGCCGAGCCGACCTCGGTGGGACAGCGGATCGGTGAGGTCGCGCGCAGCCTGTTCGATGACATCGCGCGGAACGACCCGGTTCGCCTCGTCGGCGTGCGCGCCGAGCGGCTGCATCCCGCCGGCGGTGCTCTCGGTCTATGGGACGAGGACGAAGACTGGCGACGGGTCGAGGGCGCCCTCGACCAGGCGAGATCGAAGTTCGGCACGACCATGATCACCCGTGCGCGCCACCTCGAGTCCGGTCACGGTCGAGCAGGTGGGTTAGCGTAGCTGCATGCCTCACATCGCACTCGAACTCGGCCAGTACGCCGCCTCCTTCGGGGTGACGAGCGCTTACGGCCAGACCCAGAAGGTCGACGACGCGGAGTTCACGCCCGTCGCGCTCACGCTCACCGGTTTCGGAGGCGGGAACATGGACGACACCGCCGGCGGCGGCGGAGGTGGGGGCGGCGTCGCCATCCCACTCGGCGTGTACGTGCGCCGCGAGGAGGGGCTGCGCTTCGAACCGAACTTCGTGTCGCTGCTGGCGGTGGCCATCCCGTTCGTGTGGGTCACCGGCCGCGCACTCACCCGCGTCATCCGTGCCGTCAAGAAGTAGCGACCCGTTCGGCGACGCGCTGGCCGTCGCCGTGCAGCGCATCGGTGCGGCCGTCCGTGCCGTTGAAGCGGCGAACCCGGTGGTGCTGATCGACGGGCGAAGCGGCGCGGGCAAGAGCAGCCTGGCGACGCGCTTGCGCCGGTCCTGGCCCCTGACCGGTCCGGTGCAGGTGGTCGCACTGGATTCGATCTACCCCGGCTGGGACGGACTTGCGGCCGGCGCAGAGACGGCGCGGGAGCGCATCCTCGTGCCACACGCGAGAGGGATGATCGGGATCTGGCGTCGATGGGACTGGGAACGAGACGAAGAGGCCGAGGCCCACGCCGTCGACCCCGCACTGGCACTCATCGTGGAGGGATGCGGGGCGCTGACCGCGCGCTCGGCGCGGCTCGCTGATGTCACGGTGTGGGTGGACGGCCCCACCACCTCGCGTCGGCATCGTGCGCTCGAGCGCGACGGCGACGGTTTCCGCGGCCACTGGGACATGTGGGCGGCGCAGGAGGAACAGCACATCGCTCACCATGACCCGGTGTCGCTGGCGAAGGTGCGCGTGCAGACTCCCTAGATCCAGGTGGGCTGGTCGAGACCGTCGCAGGCGTCCGCCGCGCGCACCAGCTGATCGAGGCGGTAGCCCAGCCAGTCGTACACGTCGCTGCGAGGATCGTCCTGATGCTCGTGCTCGGCGGTTCCGACGCCGAGGCGGGATGCCAGCACCAGGCGCAGCGCTGTGAGGGTGCGCAGCCAGGCGTCCAGGTCGGTGGCCGCGATGACGACATCCTGGCTGCGCAGTGGCTCCTTCCCGGCGCCGATGTGTGCGACGGCGCCTTCGGCGTGCGTGAGCGCAGCCCGAACAACGCCGACGTCGTTTACTCGGCGCTCGAGGATGGCCGAGCCGGTCGCTTCCCGGAAGGCGGCTGATGCCTGCTCGTCATCCGGGTACGGATCCGGCGTGAGCGCTGCAGTACCGGCATCCGGCGTGTCCTGTGCGTCCTCGAGGACCGCCACCAGCTCGTCGAGCAGTTCCAGGAGGTGCCGGATCTCGATCACCGCGAACGGCAGCACAACGGGGTTCACTGCGGCGCCCTCCTGATCGTCGCCCAGAGACCATAGTCGTGCATCGCCTGCGCGTGCACTTCCATCGTCTCCCGCGGACCGGTGGCCACGACGGCGTGCCCCTCGTGATGCACGGTCAGCATGAGAGCGGTCGCGTGCTCGAGCGAGTAGCCGAAGTAGGTGCGGAACACCCGCACCACGTAGCTCATTAGGTTCACGGGGTCGTCCCACACGATCAGCTGCCACGGCAGCAGGGGAGCGACGGTCAGTTGCTCGTCGATGGTGGGGGCGGATGCCGGTGTGCTCACGCCCACCCCATTTCATGCAGCTGCTCGTCGTCGATTCCGTAGAAGTGCGCGATCTCGTGCACCAGCGTGGTGTGGATCTCATCGCGCAGCTCGTCCTCGGTCTCGCAGGCGGCGAGGTGGGCTCGGCGGTACACGACGATACGGTCGGGCAGTTCGCCCAGCCCGTACTGCCCGCGCTCCGTGAGCGCAAGACCGTCGTAGATGCCGAACAGGTCCGCCCCGTCCTCGGGTTCGTCCTCGACGACGAACACGACGTTGTCCAACCCGTCGACCATGTCGTCGGGCAGCCGGTCGAGCTCGTCGATCACGAGGGCCTCGAAGGCATCGGCATCCATCTGCATGCCGGCGGGGAGGTCGCGTTCCATGTGCACCCGGGGGCCGTGCAGCGAGAGGCCGGCATGCTCTTCGGCGACGACGAGCGAGCGGTGGAACTCGTCGTCGGGCGCGGGTCTCTCTTCGAAGCCGAGCGCGGCGTAGAAGGGGGCGTTCCACGGGATGTCTGCGTACGTGCGAAGGGTGATGCGGAGCGCGCCGCGACTGGTGGCCTCGCGGGCGGCTGCTTCGACGAGGGCGCGGCCGTGCCCGCGGCGGCTGTGGTCGGGCAGCACGGAGAGCTGTTCGAGGTGGGCGGTGTCGCCGTGCTGCAGCACGTGGGCGAAGCCGACCGGCTCCCCTCCGTCACTCTCCGAGACCACGAGCAGAAACCCGGAATCGCCGGCTCGGCTGCGCCCCGAAGGAGGGGCGCCCCAGTCGGCACCCTGGAAGACATCGGCGAAGAGCCCATCCGCGGCGCGCTCGATCTCGGCGAGCCGATCGAGGTCGGCGTCGAGGGCGCGGCGGACGAACGAGGGCATGTCTTCGATGCTACTGAGAAGAAGGAGCCCGGCGGTCGCGACCGACCACCGGGCTCCTGTTCTGGGGTGAGTAACGGGGCTTGAACCCGCGACCTCCTGGACCACAACCAGGCGCTCTACCGACTGAGCTATACCCACCATGCGCCCACCGGAGCGGGCAACCAGACGAGTCTATTACATGTTGGGGAGGAACTCCGACACGGTGCGGGTGGCGATGTCGCGAGCCTCGTCGGAGGAGGGGCCAGGCTGCGAGATGAAGAGCGCTTCGCGGTAATAGCGCAGTTCGCGGATGGACTCGAGGATGTCGGCCAGCGCACGGTGGCCGCCGTCCTTCGCCGGTGCCTGGAAGAAGACGCGTGGGAACCAGCGACGGGCGAGTTCCTTGATGCTGGAAACGTCCACGTTGCGGTAGTGCAGGTACTGATCGATGTGGGGCATGTACCTGGCGAGGAACATCCGGTCGGTGCCGATCGTGTTGCCGGCCAGCGGAGCTCGGCGCTCGAGCGGCACGAACCGCTTGATGTACGCGAGCGTCTGCGCCTCGGCATCCGCCAGGGATACACCGTGGGGGATCTCCTCGAGCAGGCCGGAGGACCGATGCATCTCCGTCACGAACTCACCCATGTTCGCCAGCGCCGCTTCGCTCGGCTTGATCACCACCTGGAAGCCCGGGTCCAGCGGGTTCAGTTCGAAATCCGTGACCACGACGGCGATCTCGACCAGCTCGTCCACCGAGAGATCGAGGCCGGTCATCTCGCAGTCGATCCAGACCAGTCGATCGTTCTCGGACGCAGAAACCATGTGGGCAATCCTATCGGCGCGTCCGACAGCACCACCTGCCGTCTGCGGACGGCGTCTGCGCATCTGGTCCCCCAGGCACGATTCGAACGTGCGACCGGCGACTTAGAAGGTCGATGCTCTTCCGCTGAGCTACTGGGGGTCGATGACTAGCGTACTCAGAGTCGGACGCTGGGGTGTCAATGCCGCAGCGCGGCGACAGCGTCGTCGGCATCCCAGAACTCGCCGACCAGCAGGAAGCGGCCCGAGGTGAGCTGCAGTCGCTCGGCGCGGTAGCGGATGCCGAGCGGGTCGGCTACGACCCGAAGGTGTCCGCGAATCGTGCCATGGTCGTCGACCACCCTCCACAGGTGATCGGCGGCGCGCTCCAGGTGCTCGTGCTGGGTGCGCAGAGCAGGGGTGTCCCACAGAACCGGGGGCAGAGTGCCGGTGAGTGCGGTCATGTCGTCTCCTTCCTGCTTCGAAGATAGGGACGACGTCCGACATTCGGTGCGAACAGGATCGTGGCCGTCTCTACACTGTGCTGGTGACCTGGACCGTCTGGCTGTCGCTGCTGGCCGCATGCGTGGTGATCAGCCTCACCCCCGGCGCAGGCGCGATCAACACGATGAGCAACGCCCTCGCACAGGGGTGGCGTCGATCCGTGTGGGGTGTGCTGGGGCAGCAGGTGGCGCTCCTCGTGCACATCGGGGTCGTCGCCGCGGGCGTCGGGCTGATCGTGTCGCGGTCGCCGGCCCTGTTCGACACGATCCGCTATCTGGGCGCCGCGTACCTCGTGTATCTCGGCATCCGGCTCATGCTGGCCCGCCCCCAGCCGATCGCATCCGACGCGAAACCGGTGCCGGCCGAGCGGCGGTGGGGAATGTTCCGTCGCGGATTCTGGGTGAACCTGCTCAATCCCAAGGCGATCGTGTTCTTCCTCGCGTTCGTGCCTCAGTTCGTCCGGCTCGACCGGGAACCGCTGCCCCAGTACCTCATCTTCGCCGCGACCGTCGTGGCGGTGGACGTCTTCGTGATGTGGTTCTTCTTCGCCGCTGCGGCGAAGTCGTTGCGGCGATTCACTCGGAGTACGCGGGGTCAGCGCATTCTGAACGTCGCGTTCGGGTGCCTGTTCATCGCGGTCGCCGTGCTGCTGCTCTTCGTGCACTGAGCGTGCCCCGATCCCGTCCCACGGGCTCGATGAGGGCGTAGCGTGGATGCCATGGAAACCTTCGTGCTCGCCGGCGGCTGCTTCTGGTGCTTGGATGCGGCTTACCGTCCGCTCCGCGGCGTCTCATCCGTCACATCCGGTTACACCGGCGGCTCCACGCCGCGCCCCAGCTATGAGCAGGTGTGCACCGGCACGACCGGGCATGCCGAGGCGGTGGCGGTCACGTTCGACCCCGATGTCATTCCGTCGGAGGTGATCCTGGACGCGTTCTTCACGATGCACGACCCTCGCCAGCTCAATCGGCAGGGCAACGATGTGGGCACGCAGTACCGCAGCGCCATGTTCCCCGCCGACGCGCGGCAGAGAGAGCTGTTCGAGCGGGCGATGCAGCGCGCCGCGACATTCTGGGACGGGCAGCCGGTGACGACCATCGAGCCGCTCGGTGACTTCTACGAGGCGGAGGAGTACCACCAGGACTTCTTCGCGAAGAACCCGACGCAGGGGTACTGTTTGGCCGTCGCCGTGCCGAAGGTGAACAAAGTCAGGGCGAAGTTCGCCGACTACCTCGCCTGAGCTCGCCATCGTCTCCGACGCCATTCGCTCTGCACATCCGGCACTTCGATCGGTTTGTCCACCTCGCGTGTGATCCGGGTGACGGGCCGGGGGAGGGCGTGGGCACTCTGTAGTCATCCGGGCGCAGACCCGGGGCACAGAGAGTAAGAACATGAGCGACACTGTCACCATCCACGGCAACCTCGGCAACGAGCCCGTGAAGAACACCACCACGGCGGGGGCCTCCGTCGTCAACTTCCGCGTCGCGTCGACCTCCGGGTACTGGGACAGGCGCACCGGCAGCTGGGTCGATACCGGTACGAACTGGTACGACGTCGCGGCATACCGGCAGCTGGCCGACCATGCGAAGGCCTCGCTGCACAGCGGGGACCCGGTGATCATCACCGGCACCCTCCGGCTGAAGGAATGGGAGAGCAACGGCCGGCGAGGACTCAGTGCCGAGATCACCGCCGAGTCGATCGGGCACGATCTGCGCCGGGGCACGAGCGCGTTCGCGCGCATTCCGCGGCCTGCGACGCAGACGGCGCAGGCCACGTCCTTCCCACAGGAGACACCGCCGCCGGCGGAGCGCGACGAGCACGGAACTCTCGTCGGCCCCGCGAACTGGAACGCCGCGGGCCTCGAGCCGCGTGACCCCGACGCTCAGGGTGGCGACGCGGAAGCGTATGCCGAGGAGGAGGACGAGGTCGCCTTCGCGGCCGGCTGATCCGGCAGGCAGGGCGCCGAGTACGGCGCCGCCCGGGAGCGGTGGGGCGCATAGACTACGGACCGTGCTCCGTGGACCGTCCGACGCCGCCGCGCGCCCGCGCCGCTCCCGGCTCGTGTCCGCCGCATTCGCCTCCGCCCTGCTTGCGGGGGTGCTCTGCCTCGCCGCATGCACCGGTCAGCCGGAGGCACCGCCGACGGTGCCGGCCACTGCGCCGACGCCCTCGGCCGCGCCGACGGATGCGGCACCGGTGCTTGTCCCGGAGGGGAGCTCCACCGACAACCTCCCGCTTTTCACCGCGGTCACCGAACAGGTCTGGGCATCGGAGAACCGCGCGTCCGGGGGTGCGTACATCGACGCGCTCGTCGCGGCCGGATTCGATCGGGAGCGGATGCAGGTGACGGCAGACCGGTCGACCGTGGGAAACCCGGCCGAGAGCATCCAGTTCTCGGTCGCCTGGAACGACGGCTCCTGCCTGATCGGGCAGGTGGGACCGTCCACCGGCGACCCGGTGACCGCTGTGATGCCCCAGCTCTCCGAGGGGCGCTGTCTGATCGGGAAGACCCGGCCCATCGACTGGTGAGCGGCTCACACCTGAATCGGAGGGTCAGGACGAGACGGGTAGGCTGGAGAGTCGGGGAGCCTGACCGCTGCCTGCTGACAGTAAGGAGTGCTGCTTCGTGGCAGAGTACATCTATTCCATGGTGCGAGCCCGCAAGGCTGTGGGCGACAAGCTCATCCTCGACGACGTCACCATGGCGTTCCTTCCCGGTGCGAAGATCGGCATGGTGGGCCCGAACGGTGCCGGAAAGTCGACCATCCTCAAGATCATGGCCGGCTTGGACCAGCCGTCCAACGGGGAGGCGAAGCTCACCCCCGGCTACAGCGTCGGCATCCTCATGCAGGAGCCCGAGCTGGACGAGTCCAAGACGGTGCTGGAGAACATCCAGGACGGCGTGGCGATCAAGCCCAAGCTCGACCGGTTCAACGAGATCTCCGCGCTGATGGCCGACCCGGATGCCGACTTCGACACACTGCTCGCCGAGATGGGCGTGCTGCAGGAGGAGATCGACGCCGCCGACGGCTGGGACCTCGACTCGCAGCTCGAGCAGGCGATGGACGCGCTGCGCACCCCGCCCGGGGATGCCGAGATCGGTCCGCTCTCCGGTGGTGAGCGCCGCCGCGTGGCCCTGGCGAAGCTGCTGCTGCAGAAGCCCGACCTGCTGCTGCTCGACGAGCCCACGAACCACCTGGACGCCGAGAGCGTGCTCTGGCTCGAGCAGCACCTGCAGTCGTACAAGGGTGCTGTCATCGCGATCACCCACGACCGGTACTTCCTCGACAACGTCGCCGAATGGATCGCCGAAGTCGACCGTGGCCGCCTGATCGGCTACGAGGGCAACTACTCCACCTATCTGGAGAAGAAGGCAGAGCGACTCGACATCCAGGGCAAGAAGGACGCGAAGCTCGCCAAGCGGCTGAAGGACGAGCTCGAGTGGGTGCGCTCCAGCGCCAAGGGGCGCCAGACCAAGTCGAAGGCCCGTCTGGCTCGTTACGAGGAGATGGCGACGGAGGCGGAGCGCACGCGCAAGCTCGACTTCGAGGAGATCCAGATCCCGGCTGGCCCGCGTCTGGGCAGTGTCGTCATCGAGGCGAAGAACCTGAAGAAGGGCTTCGGCGACCGCATGCTCATCGACGGGCTCGGCTTCAGCCTCCCGCCGAACGGCATCGTCGGCGTCATCGGCCCGAACGGCGTCGGCAAGACGACGCTGTTCAAGACGATCGTCGGTCTCGAGCCGCTCGACGGGGGAGACCTGAAGATCGGCGAGACGGTCAAGATCAGCTATGTCGACCAGTCGCGCGCGAACATCGACCCCGATAAGAGCCTGTGGGAGGTCGTGTCCGACGGGCTCGACATCATCACCGTCGGCAAGACCGAGATCCCCTCGCGCGCCTACGTGTCGAAGTTCGGGTTCAAGGGCCCCGACCAGCAGAAGAAGGCCGGCATCCTCTCCGGCGGTGAGCGCAACCGTCTGAACCTGGCGCTCACGCTCAAGGAGGGCGGCAACCTGCTGCTGCTCGACGAGCCGACCAACGACCTGGACGTCGAGACCCTCAGCTCGCTCGAGAACGCGCTGCTCGAGTTCCCCGGTTGCGCCGTCGTGATCACCCACGACCGGTGGTTCCTCGACCGCATCGCCACGCACATCCTCGCCTACGAGGGCACCGACGAGAACCCGGCCCAGTGGCACTGGTTCGAGGGCAACTTCGATGCGTACGAGCGGAACAAGATCGAGCGTATGGGACCGGACGCCGCGCGTCCTCACCGCACCACGCACCGCAAGCTCACCCGTGACTAACGCGGAGACGCAGCGTCTGCACGTTCCGATCCACCTTCGGTGGGGCGACCTCGACGCGTTCAATCACGTCAACAACACCTCGATGCTCAAGCTCCTTGAGGAGGCCCGCGTGCGGGCCTTCTGGAAGCCGGCTCCGGGGGAGGACGCCCCGCCGACGGCGCTGTTGGATTCCGGCGTCGAGCAGGGCGTGCTGACGCTGATCGCCCGCCAGGAGATCGAGTACCTCGCGCCCGTGCCGTACCAGCGGCGACCGCTGGAGGTGCAGATGTGGTTCGGCAAGCTCGGCGGCTCCAGCCTCGAGGTCTGCTACGAGGTGTACAACCACCCCGAGAGCGACGGACGGATGCTGTATGCGCGGTCCACGGCCGTGATCGTCCTCGTCGATGCGGCCACCGGGCGACCCACCCGGATCTCGCCGGAGATGCGTGACGCGTGGTCGCCGTACCTGGGGGATCCGATCGAGTACAACCGGCGCTGAGACGGCGCCGGCCGGAAAGCCGCGGATCAGCCCGTCGCGGGCACCCGGATCATGATCTCCTGCGCGACGCTCGCGATCAGCGTGCCGTCCTGCGTGTAGATGCGTCCGCTCGCGAGTCCGCGCCCGCCGCGCGCACTCGGTGACTCCTGCACGTACAGCAACCACTCGTCGACCCGGGCGAACCGGTGCCACCACATTGCATGGTCGAGGCTGGCCACCTTCAGCCCAGGCGTCTGCCAGGTCACCCCGTGCCGGCGCAGGATCGACTCCTGGATCGTCATGTCGCTGAGGTACGCCAGCGCGGCCCGGTGCAAGCCGGGGGAGTCGGGCATCGGTGCGCGCATCCGCATCCACACCGCCTGCCGGTGCACCCGCTCACCCGCAACCTCGACGAAGAGCGGGCCTTCGACGTGACGGACGTCGGCGGGCCGGTCCGCGAGAAGTCGCCCCGTGACGGGGTGCACATCGTCGATGAGCAGATCGTCGGACGGAACGTCCTCCGGTGCCGGGATTCCGTCAGGGAAGGGCTCCTGGTGCTCCACACCGCCGTCCTCGTCCTGGAAGGACGCGATCATCGAAAAGATCGGCACCCCGCCCTGGTACGCCTGCGAACGGCGGGTCGAGAACGAGCGGCCGTCGTGGATGCGGTCCACCGCGAACGTGATGCCGGCCGCGGCGTCGCCCGGTCGCAGGAAGTATCCATGCATCGAATGAGCGGTGCGCTCCTCGGGGAGGGTGCGCTCAGCAGCGATGAGCGACTGCGCCAGCACCTGGCCGCCATAGACCCTTCCGGTCGGCATAGCGTGCGAGCGGCCGGTGAAGATGTCCTCGGTGGTCCGTGCTTCGGACGCGGCGAGGTCGAGAACGGCGAGGAGATCGTCGACGGATCGGCGGTCAGTCTCCTGGGCGGTCATGAGGCTAGTTTAGAAGGAGTGACCAGACCTCTTGTTCTCGCCGACGCGCAGACCGCGCGCGATGTGCTGACCTTCGCCGGGCGGGCCGCGCAAGCGGGCTCGGAGGGCGTGCGTCTGCAGGCCTCGAACGGTGTGCTCGTGCTCACCGCGGCCGCGCTCGCGCCCGAGGGGCTGTTCGATCAGACCCCGACGGTGCTGGCGGTTCGCATCGTGCGGGCCGACCCGGAGCTGCGCTGCGACATCGTCGTCGACTCCCTCACCGACGCTGAAGCGGAGAACGAACTGAGCCTTCCGGACGTCGGGCGCGCCCCGGCGTGGGCTGGCGTGTCGCCGCCGAGGGGAGGCTGGGAGTCGCACGCCGAACTGGCCGCGCAGACGATCGCCGAGCGGGCGCAATGGGGCATCTCGGCCGTCGCGCACGGGACACCTCCCGGAGCGGGGGAGGAAGCGGTGCGCACCCTCCGCGCACGCGTGTGGGGAGAGCCGGACGAGACCCTGCTCGGCCTCCCCAGAGGGGTCGCCTTCGCCGCCCACGCCTTCGGCTTCATCTCCGGGGCCGAGCAGGTGCGCATGACCGTGTCGGGACGGTGGACGCGGCTGGCCTTCCGCCGCGGCCATGTGCTCAGCCGCGGACCTGCCGTCACAGGCCTGACCGCGGTTCGCTCCACCGGCAGCTGATCGCGACCGTGCTCGCGCAGCGTCCTCATGCGGGCTCTGTGGGCTCCTGACCGGCGCGGGTCTCGAGCGTCGTCCGTCCAGCAGGCGCTGGTCCGATGCCGGACGGCTCGAAGGTGTTCACCATGGCATGGGCGGCGCGCTCCAGGTAGTCCCACAGTGTGGTCTCGTGCAGCGGCGACAGCTTCACCTCGTCCAGCGCGGTTCGCATGTGGCGCAGCCATCGATCGCGCGCATCAGGGTCGACGTGGAAGGGCACGTGCCGCATCCGCAATCGCGGATGGCCACGACGTTCGCCGTACGTCGACGGGCCGCCCCAGTACTGGGCCAGGAACCAGGTGAGCCGCTCGGCGGCGGGCCCGAGATCCTCTTCGGGGTACATCGGCTTGAGCACCGGGTCGCGCGCGACTTCGCGGTAGAAGATCCGGACGATCTTCTCGAAGGTGGGATAGCCGCCCACCTCGTCGTAGAAGCTCATCGGTTGCCGCCCTCCTCGGTGCTGGACCTCTTGCGTCGCCAGATGCCCCGCTCGGCGACGGGCGGAACTCCGGTGACCGGGTTCGGTTTCGTCTTCGGCGGGTTGGCGCCGCGGACACGCCGTGCGCTGTCGGCGCCGGTCAGGGTCACGGCGTTCATGCGGGGAACTGCCACCTGCTTCTCGACGAGCGCTTCCCGCAGTCGTCGGCGCAGTTCCTGCGACACGTCATCCATCGCGTTGGCGCGCGTCTTCATCACCACGCGCAAGACCAGGGCGTCGCCGTCGATGGACTCCAGCCCCCAGACCTCCGGCTTGTCGATGATGCGGGTACGCCACTTCGGATCCTTGGCCAGCTCGTGAGCGGTGGCGAGCATCGTCGATTCGGCGACTTCCAGGTCAGCATCCGGCGCCACACCGAGGTCCACGATCGCGCGAGCCCAACCCTGCGACATGTTGCCGATCCGGGTGATCTCCCCGTTGCGGACGTACCAGAGGGTGCCGTTCACGTCGCGCACCTGTGTGATCCGGACGCTGACGTACTCCACGACCCCTGACGCCAGACCGACGTCCACGACGTCACCGATGCCGATCTGATCCTCGGCGACGATGAAGAGCCCGTTCAGAACGTCCTTGACGATGTTCTGTGCGCCGAAGCCGAGTCCGGCGCCGACGGCTGCGGTGAGCAGCGTGAGCGAGCCGAGCAGCGACGGCGCCAGGAAGTTGATGATCAGCAGGGCGGCGATCACCACGAGCATCACGTTGACGATGTTCTGCAGGATCGAACCCAGAGTGCGGGTACGCTGCACGAGCCGCATGTCGGCGAGTGGGGAGCGCTCCAGCGCCTGCGTGTCGTCGACCGCGGCCTTGTTCTTCGCGCTGTCCACGATGCGAGCGACCACCCGCCGGATCACGACCCGCAGGATCAGAGCGGCCAGCACGCAGGCGAGGACGATCACGGCGACCATGACGGCCTTACCGCCGGCGTCGAGAAGACCGTTCAGTACCTGCTCCCACCAGCCGAGCTCGGACGTGGCGGGGTCGGCCTGCTCGGCCGCGAAACGGGGGGAGATCACTCCCCGATCCTAACGAGAAGGCCTCCGCGCCGGCTGAGCGCAGAGGCCTTCATCGCCGCGGTGGATCAGTCTTCGTCGTCCTCGGCGTCGCGAGCCTGGGCAGCCAGTGCCCGCTCCACGTCCGCGAGGTTCTCGGCGACCAGGCGGCGCAGCGCGGGCGGGGCGTCCTGGTGCGCGGCGAGCCACTCGCGTGTGGCGGTGCGCAGCTCGACGCTGGCCAGCGACCGCGGATAGAGCCCGACGATGAGGTAGTCGGCGATCTGGTACGTGCGGCCTTCCCAGATGGGCAGCAGCATGTCGAAGTACTTCGGGATGAAATCTCCCAGCACATCCACCCCTGACGGGTGCACGAAGCCCAGGGCTGCGGAGCGCACGATCGTGTTCGGCAGATCGTCGCGGTCGATCAGCGCAGACCAGGCGGATTGCTTGGCCTCGGCGGTGGGCAGAGCGGCCCGCGCCTGGGCGGCGAACTCGGCACCCTTCGCGGTGTTGTCGGCAGCCAGCGCGGCGTCGATCGTCGAAGCGTCGGTCGCGCCCAGCGCGGCCAGGCCGACGAGCAGCTGCCAGGACAGGTCGGCGTCGATCTCGAGCCCCGGAAGCGTCTCCTCACCTGAGCGGAGGCGTCCGATGATGCCGGCGTGCTCGGTCGTGACGGCCGAGTTGGCGAACGCGGTCACCAGCTGCAGCTGGATGTCGCTGCCGCCCTGCGCCTGCTGCGCCAGCGACCACAGCCGGTCGGCGACCTTCTCGCGCACCGCCGCGCGAGAAGCCGGGGCCACATAACTGTGCGCGGCGAGCTGCAGCTGGGCGAGCGTCGTGCGTACGGTGGTCGATTCCGTCTCCCGGCCGATGTTGCCGAGCACGAGCTCGATGTAGTCGCGGGCCGAGCTCTCCGCGTCGCGGGTCTGGTCCCACGCCGCGCCCCAGACGAGAGAGCGGGCGAGCGGGTCGCTGATGTCGGACAGGTGCGCGATCGCGGTCTCGAGCGAGCGCTCGTCCAGGCGGATCTTCGCGTACGCGAGATCGTTGTCGTTGAGCAGCACCATGTCGGGGCGGCGGTGACCCTTGAGCTCGGGGATCTCGGTGCGGTCGCCGTCGACGTCCACTTCGACATAGTGGCTGCGGACGAGGGCCCCGTCGCGCAGGTCGTAGAACCCGATGCCGAGCCGGTGGGGTCGGATCGTGGGGTAATCGGCCGGTGCCGTCTGCGTCACCGCGAACCGGGTGATCGTGCCGTCGACGTCCTCGGCGATGACCGGAGCGAGCGTATTCACACCGGCGGTCTCCAGCCACTTCTTCGCCCAGGTCGACAGCTCGCGGCCGCTGGCAGCCTCGAGCTCGACGAGCAGGTCACTGAGCTCGGTGTTGCCCCAGGCGTGCTTCTGGAAGTAGTTCGAGACGCCGGCGAAGAACGCCTCGATGCCGACCCAGGCCGCGAGCTGCTTGAGAACCGAACCACCCTTCGCGTACGTGATGCCGTCGAAGTTGACCAGCACATCCTGCAGGTCGTTGATCTCGGCGACGATCGGGTGCGTGGAAGGAAGCTGATCCTGGCGGTACGCCCAGGTCTTCTCCATCGCGTTGAACGTCGTCCACGCCTCGGTCCACTCCGTGGCCTCCGCGGTGGCGATCGTCGACGCCCATTCGGCGAACGACTCATTCAGCCACAGGTCGTTCCACCACTTCATGGTCACCAGGTCGCCGAACCACATGTGCGCGAGCTCGTGCAGGATCGTGACGACGCGGCGCTCCTTGACGGCATCCGTCACCTTGCTGCGGAAGACGTACGTCTCGGTGAACGTGACCGCGCCCGCGTTCTCCATCGCGCCGGCATTGAACTCCGGGACGAAGAGCTGGTCGTACTTCGCGAACGGATAAGGCACGCCGAACTTCGACTCGAAGTACTCGAACCCCTGTCGCGTCTTCTCGAAGATGTAGTCGGCATCGAGGTGCTGCCAGAGGCTCTTGCGGCCGTAGACGCCGAGGGGGATGACCCGTCCCGACGAGCTGGTCAGCTCCGAGAACGTGGCTTCGTACGGCCCGGCGATCAGCGCGGTGATGTACGAGGAGATCCGCGGGGTGGGTTCGAAGCCCCAGGTCGCGGTCTGCTGGCTGCCCGAGTCCGTCGACGCGTCGTGCACGATCGGCTCGGGGGTGGGCGAGTTGGAGACGACCTTCCATGCGGCGGGCGCCGTCACCGTGAACTGGAACGTCGCCTTGAGGTCGGGCTGCTCGAACACGGCGAAAACCCGGCGGGAGTCCGGCACCTCGAACTGGGAGTACAGGTAGACCTCTCCGTCCACCGGGTCGACGAAGCGGTGCAGGCCCTCGCCGGTGTTCGTGTACAGACAGTCGGCGTCGACAATCAGGACGTTCTCGGCCTGCAGGTCCCGCAGGGCGATGCGCGAGTCACTGAAGACCTCATCCGGGTCCAGTTGCTCGCCGTTGAGCGTGATCTCACGCACATCGCGTGCGATCAGGTCGATGAATGTGAAGCTCCCCGGCTTGGCGGTGAAGCGGACGACGCTGCGCGACCCGAACACCTCATCGCCCTTGGTGAGGTCGAGCGCGACCTCGTAGGACTGGGTGTCGATCACAGCGCGGCGTTCCTGCGCTTCGCTACGGGTGAGATTTTCTCCAGGCACAGCTTTCACTCCCAATGGTGAGGGGACGTCGCTCGTGTCGACACTGCTGGCGCCGACGACAACCCTCACAGCCTACGCCAGCGCGCCGGCTCGGCGAACGACTCAACGGCGGTTCATAGACAAGCGGTGGAAGGATGGATGCCGTGAATGCCTACGATTCCGCTGTCGTTCCCCACGCCTCCCGCGCAGCTGCGACCGGCGCCCCCCACATTGAGGAGCCGGTCGCGTACGACGGGATCCTTCTGGCCGGGTTCGGCGGTCCCGAGGGGCAGGAGGACGTCATCCCCTTCCTGCGCAACGTCACGCGCGGTCGCGGCATCCCGGACGAGCGTCTCGAAGAAGTCGCACACCACTACCGCCACTTCGGGGGAGTGAGCCCGATCAACGCCCAGAACCGTGCACTGAAGCAGGCACTGGAGGCAGAGCTCGCGGCCCGCGGGATCGACCTGCCGGTGTACTGGGGCAACCGGAACTGGAGCCCGTACCTCGAGGAGGCGGTCGCCGACGCCGCCGCCAACGGCGACACCACCCTGCTGGCCTTCGCGACCAGCGCGTACAGCTCGTTCTCGAGCTGCCGCCAGTATCGCGAGGACTTCGCGCGCGTGCTGGACGGCACCGAGTTCGACGGCGTCGTCACCATCGACAAGATCCGGCCGTTCTTCGACCACCCGGGTTTCGTACACGCGTTCGTCGACGGTGTGCGCGAGGCGGTGGGCGGATTCCTCGCGGACGGCATGGCTGCGGGCGACATCGAGGTGCTGTTCTCGACCCACAGCATCCCGACGGCCGATGCCCAGCGCTCGGGCCCCCGCGACGTCGACTGGGGCGAGGGCGGTGCGTACGCGGCCCAGCACGAGGCGGTCGCGGCATGGACGATGGCCGAGGTGGCTCGACAGCTGCCGGCCGCCGCGGACGTGCCGTGGGAACTGGTGTACCAGTCGCGTTCCGGCCCCCCGTCGCAGCCCTGGCTGGAGCCGGACGTGTGCGACGTCATCGAGACGCTCGGCGAACGGGGCCGCGGCGCGGTCGTCGTCGTGCCTGTCGGATTCATGAGCGATCACATGGAGGTGCTCTGGGACCTCGACACCGAGGCGAAGGAGGCCGCTGAGCAGGCGGGACTGCGTTTCGTGCGCACTCCGACGCCGGGCGTGTCGAGGCCGTTCGTCGCGGGCATCGTCGATCTGGTGCAGGAGCGGCTGGAAGGGCGGCCTGCCCAGCAGCGCGCGCACGTCACAGACCTCGGCCCTTGGTATGACGTGTGCCGGCCGGGATGCTGCGAGAACGTGCGCGCCGGGTTCAAGCCCGCCGCCGCCGGACTCGCGCCCTGATCGCTGCCCCTGGCCTGAATAGGATGGTGTCTATGCGCATCCACATCGCCACCGATCACGCCGGTCTGGACTTCTCGACGCGGCTGCAGGAGCACCTGCGTGACGTGGGGCACGAGGTCGTCGACCACGGACCGGTCGAGTACGACGCCCTGGACGACTACCCATCCTTCTGCATCCGCGCCGCTCAGGCCGTGGTCGCCGATCAGGCGGCAGGCGTCGAGGCACTCGGAGTGGTGTTCGGCGGCTCGGGCAACGGAGAGCAGATCGCGGCGAACAAGGTGCGCGGCATCCGCGCCGCCCTCGTTTGGAACCGTTCCACGGCCGAGCTTGCCCGCGAGCACAACGACGCGAACGTCATCTCGATCGGCGCGCGCCAGCACGACCTCGACGAGGTCATCGAGTTCATCGACCTGTTCATCGCCACGCCGTTCCCGGGCGAGGAGCGCCACGTGCGGCGCATCCGCCAGATCGCCGATTTCGAGCGCGACGGTTCGCTGCTTCCCGACCCGAGAGCCTGACGTGCCAGAGGGTCATTCCGTCCACCGGATCGCCCGGCAGTTCGCGCGGAACTTCGTCGGTCGCCCCGTCTCTGCCTCCAGCCCCCAGGGCCGCTTCGCGGAGGGCGCGGCCGTGCTCGACGGCAGGGAGATGCTGCAGGCCAAGGCAGTGGGCAAGCAGATGTTCCTCGAGTTCGAGGGCGATATGTGGTTGCGGGTGCATCTCGGGTTGTACGGCGCATGGGACTTCTCGGGCGAGATCCTCGTCGATCCCACGATCGCTTCGGCGAACGGCCGGATGGGGCAGACCAACCAGCGTGGCACGGACATCGACCAGCCGATCTTCGACGAGGCCGGAGAGAATTCGCTGAGCTCGATCGGCGCTCCCCGTCGTGCGCGCGTGCATGTGCGGATGTCGGAGCAGACCAGCGGACTCGGCGACGAGGGCGACCAGTGGCCGCCACCGGTGGTCGGTCAGGTGCGGGTGCGGCTGCTCACCGAGATCACCTGCGCCGACCTGCGCGGACCGACCGCGTGCGCCCTGCAGACTCCCGACGAGATGCTGGCGACGATCGCGAAGCTTGGCCCCGACCCGCTGGTCGGTGACCCCGCCGAAGGTGAAGAGCGGTTCGTCACGGTGGTGCGTCGCAAGGCCACGCCGATCGCGCTGCTGCTCATGGACCAGGCGGTGGTCAGCGGCATCGGCAACGTGTACCGGGCCGAGATGCTGTACCGGGCGCGACTGAATCCGCACACGCCGGGCCGCGACGTGCCAGAGGAGATCGTGCGCGAGCTGTGGCGCGACTGGGTGCGACTGCTCGCGGTCGGGGTCGACACCGGCCAGATGATGACGATGGACGATCTCAGCGACGATGAGTACCGCGCCGCCATGGCCAGCCGCGATGATCGGCACTGGGTCTATCACCGGGCGGGTCTGCCCTGCCGCGTGTGCGGCACCGAGATCGCACTCGAGGACATCGGCGCGCGCAAGCTGTACTGGTGCCCTTCCTGCCAGCGTTGACGGCGCGGCGCCAATAGTATTGCGCCAGTCCTTTCGCAACGACGCAAGACAGGAGACGCAATGGATCTGGCCGCGCTCGAGGGAGCCCTCAAATGGCTCAGCGACATCATCTGGGGCCCGTTCTTTCTCATCCCCTTGCTGCTGGGCACGGGGCTCTACCTGACCATCCGCCTCGGCGGTCTGCAGTTCATCCGCCTGGGAGCGGCGCTCCGGCTCGGGCTGTTCACCCGCCGGGATCCCCACGCCGACGGCGACATCTCCCAGTTCCAGGCGCTCACCACGGCATTGGCGGCGACCGTGGGAACCGGCAACATCGTGGGTGTCGCGACCGCGATCGGCATCGGCGGTCCCGGGGCGCTCTTCTGGATGTGGATCACGGGTCTCGTCGGCATGGCGTCGAAGTACTCTGAGGCCTTCCTCGGCGTCCGCTTCCGCAAGACCGACGACGCGGGCGAGAAATCCGGCGGACCGCAGTACTACCTCGAGCGCGGCATTCCCGGCCCGTTCGGCAAATTCCTCGCGTTGTTCTTCGCCGTCGCCGCCGTGATCGCCTCCTTCGGCATCGGCAACATGACCCAGGGCAACTCCATCGCCTCGAACATGGAGAACAGCTTCAACGTGCCCACATGGGTCAGTGGGATCGCGCTCACCGTGTTCGCGCTCCTCGTGCTCGTGGGCGGTATCAAATCGATCGGCCGAGTGACCGCGGGTCTGGTGCCGATCATGATCATCTTCTACGTCCTCGGCGCGCTCTACATCCTCATCGCCAATGTCGACGCCCTGCCCGCCGCGATCGCGCAGATCTTCACCGACGCGTTCACCGGCACCAGTGCGGTCGGCGGTTTCGCGGGATCCGCCATCATCATCGCCGTGCAGTACGGTGTCGCGCGCGGCATCTTCTCGAACGAATCCGGCATGGGCTCGGCCGCGATCGCCGCGGCCGCTGCGAAGACCAGCCACCCCGTGCGCCAGGGCCTGGTGTCGATGACGCAGACTTTCATCGACACGATCATCGTCGTCACCTGCACGGGCCTGGTCATCATCGCCACCGGCACGTGGGACGACATCGATCCCGCGACCAACGAGCAGATCAGCCCGGCGGTGATGACAGGCGAGGCGTTCGCGCACGGACTGCCCGGCGACTGGGGGCACTACATCGTCACCATCGGCCTGGTGATGTTCGCCGGTTCCACGATCCTCGGCTGGTCTTACTACGGCGAGCGCAACATCGAGCGTCTCATCGGCCGGCGTGCGGTGATGCCGTTCCGCATCCTGTTCTCGCTGGTCGTGTTCATCGGCTGCACCGTGCAGCTCGGTGTCGTCTGGGCGTTCTCGGACGTGATGAACGGACTGATGGCGCTGCCGAACCTGATCGGCTTGCTCATCCTGTCGGGCCTCGTCGCGCGCGAGACCAAGAAGTACCTCGACAACGACCCGAAGCTGCGGGCGTCCACCGAGGAGGTGCACGCCTTCATGGCCGGCGACAAGGACTTCGAGGAGTGGAAGACGCAGGCGATCCCCGTGGTCGACGACAAACGCTGACACACCCGGCGGCGGGTACGACCCCAGCGCTCCCACCCCGTCGCCGGGCCGTAATCTGATGTCATGCGCCAGAACCCGAGCTTCGCCATGACCGATGTCGCCGAACTGCGCAGGGTGATCGCGCAGAATCCGTGGGCCACGGCGGTCGCGGTGGGTGACGACGGCCTGGTCGCATCTCACTATCCGGTGCTGCTCGATCCGGAGCGGGATGACCTGACGGTGGTGGGCCACGTCGGCAAGCCCGACGACCAGGTGCTGCACCTGGGCCATCGTGAGCTGCTGCTGATCTTCCAAGGGCCGAACGGGTACATCTCACCGAGCTGGTATGGCGACGTGAAAGCTGTGCCGACCTGGAATTACACCGCGGTGCACCTGGCGGGGATCCCTGAGATCGTCGACAGTCACGAGAACCTGAGGATCCTCGATGACCTGGTGACGCATTTCGAGCGGATGCTGCCCCAGCCGCGTCTGATGTGGCAGCCGCCCAACACGGAGGAGTTGGTGCAGGCACTCGAGGCCGGCACGATCGGGTTCCGCCTGACACCGACCAGGGTGACGGCGAAGCGCAAACTCAGCCAGAACAAGCCAGACAGCATCGTGGAGAGCGTGATCGCCGAGCTGGACGGCGACGGGCAGTACGCCAACCCCGCTCTCGCCGCCGAGATGCGGCGCGCGCACGAGACGCGTCTGGCGCACCGCGGATGAGCCGGGATCTGCTGCTGCGCGCTGTGCGCGTGGCGGGGGAGTGGCGCGACCTGCTGCCGACCGATGAGCCGGTCGACATCCTGGTGCGGGAGGGGGTGATCGCCGACATCGCGCCGACGGGCAACCTGCGCACCGGCGGGGATGTGCTCGACGGCGACGGATGCTGGGTGGTGCCCGGCCTCTGGGACCATCACGTGCACACCGTGCAATGGGCGCTGGACGCGCAACGCACTCCACTGGGTGCGATCACGACCGCGGCGGAGGCGGCCGCCGTCATGGCATCCGCCGCGCCGCTCGCCGACGGACGCCGGGTCGGAGCCGGATTCCGCGACGGGCTGTGGCCCGACGAACCCGCTCTCAGGACCCTCGATGAGCGCACCGGAGACGTTCCGACCTATCTCGTCAACGCGGACGTGCACAGCGTGTGGTTGAACTCCGCGGCCTTCCGGCGCGAGGGCTTCTCTCCCACATCCGACGGCATGCTGCGTGAGGAGGACGCATTCGAGATCTCCCGCCGGCTGAACGCCGCGGATCCGGCGATGGCCGATGCCGCCGTGCAGGAGGCGGCACGCCGGGCGGCGGCACGCGGCGTGACCGGGCTGGTCGACTTCGACATGGGCTGGAACGCCGAGGCCTGGCAGCGGCGCTGCGCCGCCGGCTTCCGCACCCACCGGGTGCAGTTCGCCGTGTACCGCAGCGGATTGGAGCGCGCGATCGAGGAGGGGCTGCGCAGCGGCCTGGGGATCGCCGGCACCGACGGCCTCGTGCATGTCGGGCCACTCAAGCTCATCAGCGACGGCTCCCTGGGCACGCGCACCGCGGCGTGCTCGCACGGCTACTCCGACGACCCGGCCAATCACGGTGTGATGAACATCCCGCCGGACGAGCTGCGCGAGCTGCTCGCGCGCGCCACGGCATCCGGTTTCGACGTCGCCGTGCACGCCATCGGCGACCTCGCCGTGGCCTCCGCCCTCGACGCCTTCACATTCACCGGCGCGCGGGGCACCATCGAGCACGCGCAGCTGGTGCGCCATGCCGATCTCGCCCGGTTCGCACGACTCGGCGTGGTCGCGAGCGTCCAGCCGCGCCACGCCGTGGACGATCGCGACCTCGCGCCGCTCCTCTGGAGCGATCAACAGGGCATCGCGTACCCGGCGGCCTCGCTGATCGCGGCCGGTGCGGCGGTGAGGTTCGGTTCCGACGCCCCGGTCGCACCACTGGATCCCTGGCTGACCATGGCGGCCGCGGTGACCCGTACCGGCGACGACCGCGAGCCGTGGCACCCCGAGGAGAGTCTGTCGCCGCGCATGGCGCTGCGCGCGAGCACCCGGCACGGGGCGGCGGAGATCTCGCCGGGCGCTCCCGCCGACCTGGTGCTGTGCGCCGCCGACCCTGACGACCCTGCCTCGCTCGAGCGGATGCCGGTGGCGGCCACCCTGCTCGCCGGACGTCCCACGTACGTGTCCTGAGCCGCCCCTGGACGCACGGAACGCCCGGCGGCAGAGCCGCCGGGCGTTCCGGAGAGAGCGGTGGTCAGGCCGCGATGTGCGAGACGAGGAACCAGCGATCCTTCTCGAGTCCGCGCATGATCTCGATCGCGACGTCCTGGCTGGTCAGATCGACCTCGTCCAGCCCGTCGATGGCGGCCTTGACGTCGACGAGGATCGCGTCGATGTCGCCGACGACAGCGCGCACCAGTTCGTCGGACTGGGTGAAGCCGGCAGGAACCGCGGTGCTGGCGGCCTTCTCGGCGACGGTGCTGACCCGTGCGTCGATGGGGAGGCCGAGCGCGACGATCCGTTCCGCGGCATTGTCGGCGAACTCACCGGCGTGGGCGACGATCGTGTCGAGCAGCTCGTGCACGCCGACGAAGTTCGCGCCGCGGACGTGCCAGTGCGCCTGCTTGCCGTTTACGGTCAGCGCCTGGAGGCCGAGGACCACGGGTGAGAGGAACTGCGCGGCGGCCGCGGCGACGGTCGGGTCGACGGCGGTGGTGGGAACGGTCTGTGCCTTGCTCATGGGGATCCTCCTGATATGTGGGCCTGACAGGTTCAACGCTACTCAGCCGTGCGCATTCCGCAAGGAAGCGAAGGCAACGCTTACCGGCACCCGCGGGCACGGCATCCGGCCGGTATTCTCGCCTGCATGACCGTCGCACCCGAAGCATCCGTCCTCGCCCTGCCCGGCAAGCGCCCTCAGCTCGCCGACGAGATCTTCGTGGCCGATGGTGCCCGCATCGTCGGGGACGTGACCCTCGCGGAGGGCGCCAGCGTCTGGTACAACGCTGTGCTGCGGGCCGATTCGGCTCCGATCGTGGTCGGCGCGGGAAGCAACGTGCAGGACAACGTCTCGGTGCACGTCGACAGCGGTCATGGCGTGGTGATCGGCGAGAAGGTCTCGATCGGGCACAACGCCGTGGTGCACGGCTGCGAGATCGGCGACGGGTCGCTGATCGGAATGGGCGCCGTGGTGCTGAGCGGGGCAGTCATCGGCGCCGGATGCCTCGTCGCCGGCGGTGCCGTGGTTCTCAGCGGCACGGTGGTTCCGGACGGCTCCCTGGTCGCCGGCGTCCCCGCGAAGGTGCGCCGTTCGCTGACCGAAGAGGAGCGCGCCGACCTCGTCAACAACGCCGAGATCTACCTGCGGCACGTGCAGACGCACCGTGGGTCGACAGTGGTCTGAACTGGTGGGGCGGGTGGGACTTGAACCCACGATCGTCGGGTTATGAGCCCGCTGCCTTGACCAGCTTGGCCACCGCCCCGTGAGCTTCCAGCCTACCGGTGCTCCCGGCCTCGTCCGTGCGCTCAACCGTCACTCTGCTCGTGCCGTTCCTCGGGTTCGGGGGAGTCGATCACGCCGATTCCCACAGCCTGATGGTCGGGCTCAGGCTCCTCGCGCGGCGGCGCCTTGGGCTCCTCGCCGGGGTCCTTCTCGGTGCTCGGCTCGCTCAACTCCTCATTCGTGGGCTGCTGCGGGCGCTCCGGCCGCCCTTCAGCCTTCATCTGCTCGTCCTGAGTGTTCTCCGCCGTGTCGGCCCCCGAGTTCTCCTGAGCATTCTCGGAAGTGCTCTCGTCCTGCTGGTTCATGTCTGCTCCCTTCCGGGGCCACCGGCCCCACTGCACCGCAGAATAGGGCCCCGGTCGCCCCTGGATCGAGGGGCTCGACAAGTGGCGCGAAGCCGCGTAGCGAACTCGACGGGGACCCGTAGCATCCGGAGGCCGCCCAGGCAAGCATTTGGCGCGCTGGCACCATCACGGCCAGAGTCGAGAGGTGGAACAGAAGCGCAGAACCCTCGGTTTCATCGTGCGTCGCGTCGCGCGCGGCTTTTTCGGAACCGGAGCGGCGGACGCCGCGGCCGGGCTCGCCTTCTACACACTGCTGTCGATGTTCCCGGCACTGATCGCGGCGTTCTCCGTCATCGGTCTGTTCGGCGAGAAGCGCGGGGCAGCGCGCGCCGTTCTCGACGCGCTCAGCGAGGTCCTGGCGCCAGACACCGTCGACGCCGTCCGCGAGCCGATCCAGGCCGTCGCGAAGGCCTCCGGTGCCGGGTGGGTGCTCGTCATCGGCCTGGCCGTCGCGCTCTGGTCGGTCGCCCGTTACATCACCGCCTTCAGCCATGCGATGAATCGCATCTACGGCGTGCCCGAGGGGCGTCCGCTGTGGAAGGCCAAGCCGGCGCACCTTCTGCTCACGGCGGTCGTCTTCGTGCTCGTCCTCACGGCGACCGGGCTCGCCGCGATCAGTTGGCCGCTGGCGCAGTACATCGGCGATGCCATCGGGGCGGGGGAGAATGCTCTGACCGTGTGGCGGATCCTGCGGTGGCCCGCCGTGATCCTGCTGGTGATGTTCGTGGTGGCGCTGCTCTATTACTTCGCGCCGAACGTCGAGCACCCGCGATTCCGGTGGATCAGCATCGGCGCCGCGCTCGCCCTGGTGGTTCTGGCCCTGGCATCCGCCGGCTTCGCGTTCTACGTCTCCCGGCTGGCGGACTACGACCGCGTCTACGGCTCCTTCGCCGGTGTGGTGATCCTGCTGCTCTGGCTGTGGATCGCGAACATGGCCCTGCTGATCGGCGCCCTCTTCGACGCGGAGATCGAGCGTGCCAGGGAGCTCAAGCAGGGCGAGCCCGCCGAACGCCGCATCCAGCTGCCGTTGCGCGACACCGACCGCATCGCCAACGTCGTGCGCCACGACCTCGAGGACGAGCAGACGGCTCGGCAGATCAAGAAGTCATGAGCGCACATGTTCGGTGGGGTACCGGTCGCGGACGCGCTCGGTGAAGAACCTTCCGAGGCTCGCCGCCGCGATCAGCTCTCGATACACGGATGCCGGTACCGCGTAGTACCGGTACACCTCACCGCCCGTGAACTCGATCTCCAGCGCAGCGGTCGCGCTGTCGTAGCCCACCCCGACGAGCGCGGACGACTCCACCGGTTGTCGCCTCATGAGCCGCCCACCGGGCCGTCGCCGACGAGGCGCGCCAGCGCCACAGCGTCGTGCGGTGCGTGACCACGGGCGTCGTTGTCGAAGTAGACGTACACGTCGCGCTCGTCGCCGCCGGTGGCCCACGCGGTTGCGCGACCGGCCCAGATCTGCAACTCCTCGGGTGTGTACCCGCTGTGGTACAGCTCGGTCGAGCCGTGCAGACGCACGTAGACGAAATCAGCAGTGATGTCCTCGAAGAGCGGCCAGCGTCCCGCGGTGTCGGCGACCGTCATGGCGACGCCGTGTGAGCGCAGCAGATCGGCGAAACGAGGGTCGGCGAAGCTCGCCGACCGCGGCTCGATCGCGTGGCGGAGTGGCCGGTCCTCTTCGATCTCCAGCCACGCGCGCCCGTCGAGGCGCTCGTCGTGATTCCGCGCGATCGCGAGCGCCTCGCCGGTGGTCTGCGGGAGGGCGGCCAGGAACGCGGCGAGCAGGTCGGGTTCGAACTCCTGCCGCTCGGGCAGCTGCCACAGTATCGGGCCCAGTGCTGGTCCGAGCGCGAGCACGCCGGATGCCAGGAAGTTGGCCAGCGCCGCCCGCGCGTCGCGCAGACGCAGCATGTGGGTGATATAGCGCGACCCCTTCACCGCGAACACGAAACCGGTCGGCACGCTCTCCCGCCACCGGCGGTAGCTCCCTGGGCGCTGCAGCGAGTAGAACGAGCCGTTGAGCTCTGCCGTTGACATGGTCAGCCCGATGTGCTCGAGCTCGCGCCGCTGCGGCAGCCCTGGTGGGTAGAAGTCACCCCGCCATGACGGGTAGCGCCAGCCCGACGTGCCGACGCGCACCCGGCCGCGTCGATCCGCCTGCCCCTCGGCATCCGTCTCCATCCCAGGATCGTAGGCAGCGCGACGATGGCGGACGCAACCCCCTTTCCTCGCCGCGGGCGGCACGGCATCATGAACTCGACCGCACACCGAGGAGGACGACATGACCGGATTCCCGCACGATCAGGCCGCCGGCGTTCCCGCGGACGACGTACCCGAGGCCGACCTGCTCGATCAGGAGCGAGCGGCGTGGGACGACACAACCGACGATCCGGAACGGCCGGTCGCCGACCCTCTACCGTCGACGGACGACATCGACGCCGACCCGGCGGACGTCATCGACCAGGCGCGTGAACTGCCCGAAGAGGACGACCCCCTGCCTGAGGAGTGAACGAGCCGGGCGTCACATCACGTTGCCGATGTAGGAGTACTTGACGAACACCTCCGACGCGATGCCCGATTCCTCGAGCACACCCTGCAGGGCGCTCATCATGTAGTTGGAATCCCAGCCCATGTAGAGGAAGTGGCTCTCGTCCAGCGCGTCCCAGTGACCCTTCCACGCCATCGCGTCGTAGATCGGCCCGCCGTGGCGTGCGCTGTACGCCACAGCGGCGCGGCGCTCGTCGGTCCACGCTCTGCGGAAGATGCGATTGAAGAGCGCCTTGACATCCTTGACCTCCCAGTGCTCCCCGCGGTACTCGACGTAGTCGAACTCACGCTCCCACCCGGCGGGCCACCCGCGGCGGCGCACGGCGTCAAGGATCGGCGTGAGACCGTCATCGTCGATCTCCGGCAGCGCCGGACGGGCCCAGATGCGCACGAACTCCGCCGCCAGCCGCACGGTGCGCTCGGCGATCGCCGCGGTGCCCCATCCCGGCAACTCCGCGAGCTCGCTGGTGGCGGGCACGGCGCTTCGCGCGTAGGCGCCGGTCTGCTTGTCGGGGAACGACCCGCCGAACACCCTCTCGCTGAGCGGCTGCTCGAGCAGCGTGAGGTTGCCCAGCGTAGGAGCGAGCGCGCGGTGGCTGTTCTGCTCGTCCTCGCTGTACTCGCTCCACTCCCGGATGCCGTCACCCGACCACGAGTCGGCGGGAGCGGCGGGCACGATGTGCTCGACATCGAAACCGGTGGGATCCTCCACACCCTCGATGCGGCTGAGCACGTACGCCGGATGCGGCAGCTCGCCGTACTTCAGAACGGCGCTGACGCGCTCGTCGGACGGCGTGATGCGCGCGACAGCGCGCATCAGCGAGTCTCGTCCCTCGGCGCGCGCCCGGCACAGCCGTGCGATCAGCCGGTCGGTCGGCAGCCCCACCACCGCCCGGCGCAGCAGCATCGCCTGCACCCACTCCAGAGTCTCGATCAGCTCGTCGCGTTCGATCAGTCCCGCCCGGTGGTCGCCGTACGCGCTCATGACCAGCGGGTGCGCGATGCGCCCGAAGGTGTTGACGTACGTCAGCTGACGGCGCACCTCCTCATCCGCTTCGCGGGACGGGTCGAGCAGGATGCCGTAGATCTCGGCGTACTCCCGCCACACGGCGGCGTTCGAACGCAGGTGTGCGGCGTCCAGGCGCGGGAACCGCTCGCGGAACGCCGCGTAGACACCGTGTTCGCCGGCGGCGGCAACCTCTCGGCCGCCGGTCATGACCAGGTAGTGCCGCCAGAAGGCTCCGATGCTCTCGCCGGTGTGTCGTTCGATAGGCAGCCAGTACTCGTCCTCAACGGCGAGCTGCTCGGCGTGCGACAACCCCATGAGGATGTAGTTGTGGATCAGCTCGTGGTCGCGCAGCGGCTCACCCGTGGAGTTCAGGCTCTCGAAGATCTGCTGGGCGTTCGCACTGGCGCCGAGAGTGATGGACACATGCTCGAGCTTGCGCAGGCCCCGCCAGATCCGAGGTGCCTCGTCCGCCTGCACCTGACTGCGGAAGAACGCATAGTTGTCATCGAACCGCGACTCGCGGTCGGCGTCATCGCGCCGATCGAGCACCACGGACTCATACAGGTCGGCCCAGGCGTCGTGCGGGCGCAGCTTCGTCCGGGCCGGGTCGTTCTCGCGCACCAGCACGCGCTGCAGCTCGGCTGCCAACGATGGGTCGCTGTCGCGCACGGCGTGATGCAGTGCCGCCACCAACAGCATGATCGTCGTGATGCGCTGCTGGCCGTCGATGAGGATCAGGTCGTCGCGCTCGGCATCCTCGGCGGAGAGGATCGATCCGATGAAGTGCCGGTGCGCATCATCCTCACTCGCCACGGCCCGGATGTCGCTGAGCAGTTTCTCGCATCCGCCGATGTCCCAGCGGTACTGCCGCTGGTAGACCGGGACGACGATCGTCGTGGACGGTGACGACAGCCATTCGACGGTGCTGACTGCGTTCGCTTCGACATTGGTCGCCGTTGCCATAACTGAGTGATGCCTCCGATTGGCGGGAAGACGTGGGCCGCCGCGTCGAGTCTAGTCGCCGTCTTTTCGCAGCCGCGGTGGCGCCAGGGCGCGCCGAGGAGCGCCAGGTAGGCTTGCCTAAGTAGGGCCTGTAAAAACGTGCTGGCCCCTTACGAAAGGACATGGCTCAGATCATGGGATACATCAAGTCCGCAGCCCTGGAGGAGAAGGGCTTCGTCATCCTGGACCGCTATGACCAGGAGGTCGACCCCAAGGAGTGGCTCGACATCGAGTATGTCGACTGGAAGTCCTCGGGCGACACCCGCTTCGCCCCGCTCGCCAGCGCCAAGGGCGAGATCGAGTGCAACGGCTTCTGGAACCACAAGCCCCCGCGGACCGACAAGGACGGCGTGTGGATCGACTCGCAGGTCGAGAAGGCGCCGAACCTCACCCGCCGCGCCCAGGAGCCGGGTGCGAACGTCGGTCGCTGCCGGGTGATCGAACTGCAGCCCACGCCCTACGGGGAGTGCCTGTACAACCTGCACCAGGACGACAACAACCGCCTCAACCCCGACGGCACCGGCTGGGTCGTTCGCGGCTTCTTCAACCTCACCGACGACAAGGACAGCTATTTCGTCCTGCGCGAGAACCGCACCGACCCGAGCATCGAGTACCGCATCGCGCTGCCCGCCGGTGCCCAGCTCATCGTCGACACCCAGCGCCTGTGGCACGCGACCACGCACAACGGCAGCGAGCCGCGTTACTGCCTGATCACGTCGTGGACCTCCGGTCCTGAGCTGGACGCATACATCGAGAAGTACAACGGCACCGACCAGCACGAGCAGGTCGAGGTGTCGCAGGATGTGCTCGAAGCCGGCTACGCCGAGCAGGCCCGTCGCGACGCCGCCCGCGCCGCGTACTACGCCGCGAAGGGCCAGCAGGTCAAGCAGGCCATGAGCGAGGCCTGATTCGTTCGTTCTTCCGGAGGCCCTGGTCCACGCGGACCGGGGCCTCTGTCGTCTGAAATCACACGCTTGTGATTTCGGCGGGTGTGGGTGAGAATAGGCCCATAACCGCATAGCTCGCCGCATCACTTCGGATCAGGTCGTAGGGGAAGACGTACCTGATGAAACGGAGAGATCATGGCGACGGGATACGCACGCGGAGTGGTGTACATCCACTCCGCCCCTCGCGCGCTCTGCCCGCACCTCGAATGGGCGGTCGGAGGCGCTATCGGTCGTGCCGTCAGCTTCGACTGGAGCGACCAGCCCGTTCAGGAGGGCACCCGGCGGGCGGAGTTCTACTGGGACGGCCCGGTCGGGACCGGCGCTGCACTGGCCACGGCGATCCGCGGCTGGGAGCATCTGCGCTTCGAGGTCACCGAGGACCCGACGCCGCGAAGCGATGGCGGGCGCTGGCTGCACACGCCCGACCTCGGCATCCACTACGCCCAGACGGATGCCGCGGGCAACATCGTCGTCGGTGAGGACCGCATCCGCTATGCGATGGAGATCGCCGGCGGCAATGCGGTCGAGCTGCAGCGTGAGCTCGCGGTCGCGCTCGGCTCGGCCTGGGATGAGGAGCTGGAGCCCTTCCGCCACGCGAGCGACGACGCACGCGTGGTGTGGCTGCACAAAGTGGGCTAGAAGACCTGCGGAGGAGGCGCGAGTACCGGCATCCGGTGAGTGATCCCGGGAGCCGAGAAGGCGAATCCTCCGCACATACGACAGCGACCCCCGTTTCGACGGGGGTCGCTGTGCGTTGGTCAGGCGCTGCGGAACGCGACGACCGCGTTGTGTCCGCCGAAGCCGAACGAGTTGCTGATGGCCAGCTGGTCTCCGTCGCCGAGTGGCTGCGGCTCGCCGGACAGCTTGAACGGAACGGCCGGATCGGGTTCTGTCATGTTGATCGTCGGCGGCGCGACCCGGTCCTGCAGGGCCAGAACCGTGAAGACCGCTTCGAGGGCTCCCGTGCCGCCGAGCAGGTGGCCGGTGGACGCCTTGGTCGCCGAGACGGGGATGTCGTCGATGCGGTCGCCGAAGACGCGCTTGAGCGCCTCGTACTCGTTGGGATCGCCCACGGGCGTGGACGTGGCGTGCGCATTGATGTGGGTGACCTCGTCGGGGGAGGCTCCCGCCTGCTGCAGCGCCTGCTCCACGGCACGGGCGGCGCCGGCGCCCTCGGGGTCGTTCCCGGTGATGTGGTAGGAGTCGGCGGTGACGCCGCCGCCCACCAGATAGGCGTAGATCTTCGCGCCGCGAGCCAGCGCGTGCTCCTCGGTCTCCAGAACCAGGGCCGCGCCGCCCTCGCCCATGACGAAGCCGTCGCGGTCGATGGCACCGGGTCGGGAGGCGCCCTCGGGGTCATCGTTACGGCGAGACAGTGCCTGTGCCGACGCGAACGACGCCATGGTGATGGGGTGGATCGCCGATTCCGCCCCGCCTGCGATCACCACGTCGGCGAGGCCGTCCTGCAGGTGCTCGTACGCGTTCGCGATGGACTCTGTGCTCGACGCGCAGGCGCTGACGACTGTGCGGGCGAAGGCCTTGGCGTTGAACTGCAGGGATAGGTTGCCGGCGCCCGCGTTCGGCATGAGCATCGGCACCGTCAACGGCATCACACGCCGAGGACCCTTCTCACGGAGGGTGTCCCAGGCGTCCAGCAGTGTCCACACACCGCCGATGCCCGTGGCCCAGTCGACTCCGAGGCGTTCCGGGGCGACCTCAGGGGCACCGGCATCCTCCCATGCCTCACGCGCGGCGATCAGGGCGAACTGCGTCGACGGGTCGAGCCGCTTGGACTCGTGGCGTGGCAGCACCTCCTCCGGGCGCACCGACGCCTCAGCGGCGAACG
>JAPSIX010000066.1 GCA_031178475.1 Microbacterium sp.
CCTCGGAGAGCCTCAGGCGGAAGACGACCCGACACTGCGCTTCGACATGGATCGGCACCCTCTCCCGGGTGCGGCGCCTTACGCCTGGGTGCGGGCGCTGCGCCAGCCGTCGTATCGGCTTGCGCAGAGGCGGATCGAGCCGGACACGGCTCGCACCGTCTGAGACGCGCACCGAACGCGGATCAGATCGCCGCGTTCTTCTTCGCCGGCCACAGTCGCCTGGGCAGTTCGAACAGCAGCTTCACCGGCATCCGTCGCCCGAGCAGGGCGAAGACCGTCGAGACCGCCACGGTTGCGGCGAAGATCACGACGAGCCCGATGCCGGGGTTGGTGATCCCCGCCTTCATGGCCAGCCAGCCGAGGGCCGCGAACACGGGGTAGTGCGCGACGTAGTAGATCAGCGAGTACCTGCCCACGAACCGCACCGGCGCCAGCCACCCGGCGTCCGGAACGGCGGCGGTGAGCCTCACGAGGATCACGATGCCGAGCATGGCCGGCAGCGCCGACAGCGGCTCGTACCAGAGGGGGTCGATGAAACCTGAGTAGAGCGCCACACCGAGGGGAATGACCGACAGCACCGCCGCGAGCGGCACCCTGAGCACCTTCGCGTACTGATCCCAGTGCTTCTCGATGAACGCACCGAGAAAGAAGAACGGCATCAGGTAGAAGAACCGCTGCAGCAGCTCCAATTCCCCGGGGATGAGGAAAGCCACGGCCAGTGGCACGACGACCATGACCCACGCCGGGATCCACCGGATCAGCAGCGCGATGATGTAGTACGCGAAGATGAACTGCATGAACCACAGGTAGGTGTTCCAGAACCCGAGCTCCCACGGCATGTAGTCGCCCTGCCCGACGATCCGCTCCGACGCCGCGTACACGAGCGTCCAGACGAAGATCGGCCAGAGGATCCGGCGCACCTTGCCCCAGATGTAGGGCCCCGTCGGCGTCTTCAACGAGCCGGCCACGAGCAGTCCCGAGAGGAACATCAGCATCGGCATCCGGAACGGCGCGAAGAACGAGCTGAGGAACTCGAAGAACACCGGCACGTCGTCGATCCGGTACGCGACGATCTGGGTGCTGTGGTGCAGGATCACCAGCAGGATCGAGAGACCGCGCAGCAGGTCCATCCAGCCGATCCGGCGGTCGTGCCGCTCGAGCGCGCGCGAGATGTCGACGCTGCGTCGGCTGACTGCGCGCTGCACGGGGGCCGCGGCGGGGAGGGATTCTGTGTGCTCGGACATCCCGGCAAGTATACGAGCGCGATCCCTCCCGCCCCGGCTCACATCTCCTCGTGCGTTGCGGGGTCGGCGTCGAACAGCCGCCCGTCGGGGCGACCGAGCGCGGTGATGGCCTCGACCTCGGCATCCTCGAGCACGACGGACGCTGCCGCGAGGTTCGCCTGCTGGTGCTCGGGCGACGACGCCTTCGGGATCGAGACGGTGCCTCGGGCGACGTGCCAGGCGAGCACGACCTGTGCCGGCGTGATGTCGTGCGCGGCGGCGACCTCGCCGATCACCGGCTCCTCCAGCAACTCCTTCGCCCGCCCGAGCGGGCTCCACGCCACGGTGAGGATGCCGCGCTCGGCATGCAGCGCGAGCGCCTCCTCCTGCGGGAAGTACGGGTGCACTTCGATCTGGTTCGCCACGGGGCGCACCCCGGTCTCCGACTCGACGCGGTCCAGGTGCTCCGGCAGGAAGTTCGACACGCCGATCTGCCGCACGACCCCTCGCTGCTGCGCGTCGACCAGCGCCGCCCATGCCTGGCCGTACAGATCCTGGCTGGGGTTGGGCCAGTGGATGAGATGCAGATCGGTGGCGTCGAGACCGAGCCGGTGGCGGCTCTCCTCGATGCTCGTCCGCGCCTTGTGAACGGCGTGGTGGCGTCCCGGCAGCTTGGTCGTGACGATGACCTCGGCACGATCGACGGATGCCGCGGCGACCCCCGCCCCGACCGAACCCTCGTTCTCGTAGTTGAAGGCGGTGTCGACCAGCCGGTAACCCGCTTCGAGCGCGGCGGCCACGGCATCCGCGCCGGCATCGCCGCGCAGACCGTAGGTGCCGAGCCCGACGGCCGGAAGGCGGAAACCGTTGTGCGCGGTGAGAACAGGTGCGTGCGTCATGTGACCTCCTCCGTGTCGGTTCACAGCCAGCCTATGGTCCGGTTCACGCACGCAACCGTCTGCGACCTGGAATCATGAGGGCATGGCTCCTTTCGTCCGGCCCGGACATGCGGACCGCTGTCCGTGCACGAGCGGCGACACGTTCGGCTCCTGCTGCGGACCGGTCATCGACACGGGAGCTGCGCCGACCGCGGTGCGGCTGATGCGGTCTCGGTTCACCGCGTTCGCCGTCGGCGATACCGGACACCTGCTGCGCACCTGGCATCCGTCCACCCGCCCCGCTGGGCTCGAACTGGACGGCGACGTGCGCTGGATCCGGCTCGACATCCTCTCTCACGAGCGCGGTGGCCCCTTTGACACCGACGGCGTCGTGGAGTTCGCCGCCTTCCATCGCGACGGCGACGGCCCCGGCGTGCTGCGCGAGCGAAGCCGTTTCGTCCGCGTCGACCGGATCTGGTCATACGTCGACGGGGATGTGCGCGCTAGGTTTGAGACGTGAAAGCCAGCCCCGAGAACCAGCGCACCCTGCTCGACATCGCCGAACTCGACCGGCGTATCCGTCAGGCGGAGATCGCCCGCACCAAGCCGTCGCAGGGCGCCCGGATCAACGAACTCGCCGGGCTGCGGCAGGAGCAGCTGCGTGAGCTCACCGAACTCACCGGAAAGCTCGACGACGCCCGCGCCGAGCTGAAGCGTCTCGAATCGGATGTCGCGCTGGCGAACGAACGGCGTGATCGTGACGCGCAGCGGCTGGCCGCGTCGACCGACTCCAAGCAGGCTCAGGCCCTCGAGAACGAGATCGCCAGCCTGGACCGCCGCCTCAGCACACTCGAGGACGCCGAGCTCGACGTCATGGCCCGCGTCGAAGAGGCGCAGGCGGCCGTAGACGCGCAACAGGCGCTCATCGACCAGACCAACGCCGAGGGAGCCCAGCTGACCACCGAGGCCAAGACGGCGATCGCAGCCGCAGGGGCGGAGGTCGAGCAGCTCGGGCGGGATCGTGCCGCTCTCGCCCGCACGACCGACGACGTGCTGCTCTCTGACTATGAGCGTCGCGCCCAGCGCGGTGTCGGCGTCGGCCTGCTGAGTCGGGGCGTGTGCGGCGGATGCCAGATGGTGCTGTCCGGCACGGATATCACCGCGATCCGCCGCGCCGCCGCCGACGACGTGGTCTCGTGCCCGGAATGCGGCTGCATTCTCGTGCGGACCGAGGAGTCCGGCCTGTGAGCACGCGGGGGCGGTGACGAACGGTCCTGCGACCGTCCTCGTCGGGCGAGCCGCCGACGGCGACGGATGGATCGTCGTGGCGGGCGAGCCGGGTGCCCTTACGCGGGACCCTGAGCTGGTCCCTGACAAAAGCTTCGCCGAGCGCGTGCGCGCGCTGGAATCGGAGCTGGCACCGCGCTGGATCGTGCGCAGCCTGCGCTCCTTCTATCCGCCGCTGCTCGCCGCCGGCATCCTGCTGCGCCGCGCCCACGATCTCCTGCTCTGCCACGCCATCCTGCGCGACACCGTCGCCCTGTCGCCGGCCGTCGAGCCCTCCCCGCTCTGGCTCCGTGAAGACGTCGAGCAGACCGCCGCACCAGGCTTGTTCGAGGTGTCGTCCGATGGAGCGATGCGCGGGGAGTCGTTCGACGAGGTGCGTGCCGAGTGGCTCCGGCAGCAGGCGGCCCTCGCCGCAGCCCCGGATTCCCGTCTGGCACTGCTGTGCGCAGCGGAGTCGACCGGTGCGCTCGTCGCCGAGGAGATGACCGCGGCCGGGGTGCCGTGGAGCAGGGCCGTGCATGAGGAGATCCTCGTCGAGCAGCTCGGCCCTCGCCCGCTGCCCGGCGGTAGACCCGCAGCCATGGCGCGCCTGGCGACCGAGATCGCCGCCCGCCTGGGAGACCAGGCGGTGAACCCGGACAGTCCGCAGCGCCTGCTGCGCTCACTGCACCGCGCGGGAATCTTCGTCGAGTCGACATCGCGCTGGGAACTGGCGCAGATCGAGCACCCCGCCATCGCGCCGCTGCTGCAGTACAAGAAGCTCGCCCGCCTGCTCACGGCGAATGGCTGGACCTGGCTGGACGAATGGGTGCACGATGACCGGTTCCGCCCGGTGTACCTCGTCGGCGGGGTCGTGACAGGTCGCTGGGCGTCGTCCGGCGGCGGCGCTCTGCAGATTCCGCGGCAGCTGCGACGAGCTGTGCGCGCCGATCCGGGCTGGACGCTCGTCGGCGCCGATGTCGCCCAGCTCGAGCCGCGCGTGCTGGCTGCCATGTCGCAGGACAGGGCGATGGCGGATGCCGCACGCGGCACCGACCTATACGAGGGCGTCGTGCGCTCGGGGGCAGTCGCCACTCGCGAGGAGGCGAAGTACGCCGTGCTCGGAGCGATGTACGGCGCGACGACCGGCGAGAGCGGGCGGCTCGTTCCGCGGCTGCGCGCGGTGTTCCCCCGCGCGATGGGGCTGGTTGACGCGGCCGCCAGGACCGGGGAGGAGGGCGGCGTGGTGAGCACGCTGCTCGGCCGCAGCTCACCCCGCCCGGATGGCGCGTGGCTGCAGGCGCAGTCGCGCGCGAGCGACGCAGGCGCTGGCGGCGCCGACGAGTCCCGTGCCCGCAGTCGTGCGCGGGATCGCGGGCGGTTCACCCGGAACTTCGTGGTGCAGGGGACGGCGGCCGAATGGGCGCTGCTGTGGTTGGCCGAGATCCGTCACCGGCTGAACGGCCTGCCTGCGGCATCCGTCCCGGCATCCGCTTCGGGGCCGGTGTTTCGCTCCAGGGCGCACCTCGCGCTCTTCCTGCACGACGAGGTGATCGTGCACTGCCCAGCCGAGCAGGCTGAGGCGGTGGCGGATGCCGTACGCGCGGCGGCCGACGCCGCCACGGCGCGGCTGTTTCCCGGCTTCGCCGTCGACATTCCGCTGGACGTGCGGATCGGCGAGGACGCAGGCAAGCCCGCGTAGAATCAAAGCGCGAGCGGGTCGGCCGGACGGTCGCGTTGCGGGTGACCGCACCGAGGAACGTCCGGGCTCCACAGGGCAGGGCGGTGGGTAACACCCACCCGGAGTGATCCGCGAGACAGTGCCACAGAGAGAAGACCGCTTCTTGGGTCCGCGGTCCCTGAGCTTGTCGAAGGGGTCGAAGGGCGCAAGAAGTAAGGGTGAAAGGGTGGTGTAAGAGACCACCGGGGGACATGGTGACATGTCCCGCCAGGTAAACCTCGCCCGGAGCAAGACCAGACAGAGGATGATGACGCGGCCCGCCGAGTCCTCGGGTAGGTCGCTGGAGCGGCACGGCAACGTGTCGCCGAGAGAGATGGCCGTCGAAGGGGCGCACGCCCCGGAACAGAACCCGGCGTACAGGCCGGCCCGCTCGCCCCATCACGCAGAAGGACCGCGATTCACCAGAACCGCGGTCCTTCTCCGTTCGGTCAGTCGGATGCCAGGGACGCTGCGCCGATGATGCCTGACGAGTTGCGGTGCACGGCGGCGACGATGGGGGTGTTCAGCTCGAGCAGCGGCAGGAACTTCTCCGGGTGCTTGGAGACACCGCCCCCGACGACGAACAGGTCGGGGCTGAACAGGAACTCGACGTGGCTGTAGAACACCTGCAGGCGCGCCGACCAGTCCTCCCAGGACAGCTGCTCGCGCTCCATCGCGGAGTACGCCGTCCAGCGCTCGATGGACTCGCCCTCGTGCTTGAGGTGGCCGAGCTCAGTGTTCGGGATGAGCATGCCGTCGTACAGGAACGCCGAACCGATGCCAGTGCCCAGGGTCGTCATGACCGTGAGACCCCGGGCGTCGCGCGCAGCGCCATGGCGCGCCTCGGCGACGCCGGCAGCATCCGCGTCGTTGACGAAGCTGATGTGCCGGCCGAGGCCGTCCTCGAAGAACTTCTCGGCCTCGAAGCCGATCCACTCCTTGGCGATGTTGGCCGCCGACAGCGTGCGCCCGCGCTTGACGATCGCAGGAAAGGCGACGCCGAGCGGAAGCCGGGACTCGGCGACGCCGAGCACCTCAAGGACTTCCCGCACCGTGTTCAGCACGTCGGCGGGGCGTGCGCCGAGCGGTGTAGGGATGCGCACGCGCTCGGAGTCGAGCGTTCCGTGATCGAGATTGACGATGCCTGCTTTGATGCCCGTGCCGCCGATGTCGACGCCGATTGCCTGTGCCATGCCGATTAGCCTAGCGACGAAGGCGCACACGATTAGGATCGTGTCGAGATCCCGACGAAGGAGCTGGCATGGCTGACGGCGACGAGAAGTACTGGTACAACCTCACCACCGGCGAGGTCGAGTTCGGCATGCAGTCCGCAGCCGTCGACCGCGTTGGTCCGTTCGACACGGCCGAGGAGGCATCGCGGGCGCCGGAGACGCTGCAGGAGCGCTCCCGTGCGTGGGCCGAGGAGGAGGCCGCCGAGGACGACTGGGGCCGCGGCTCCGGGAACGGCGCCTGAGCGTGGACAAGCAGCGCGACTTCGTGCTCCGCACCATCGAGGAGCGGGGTGTGAAGTTCGTGCGGCTGTGGTTCACCGACGTCATCGGCACACTGAAGTCGGTCGCGATCGCCCCGGCTGAGGTCGAGGGCGCGTTCGCCGAAGGAATCGGCTTCGACGGGTCGGCGATCGAAGGCTTGACCCGCACGTACGAGTCCGACCTGCTCGCACAGCCGGACCCGACAACGTTCCAGATCCTGCCGTGGCGCGGTGAGATCGACCCGACCGCGCGGATGTTCTGCGACCTCACCACACCGGACGGCCGACCCGCTGTGTCGGACCCGCGGAACGTGCTGCGGCGCGCGCTGGCGAAGGCCGCAGACGCCGGGTTCACGTTCTACACCCACCCCGAAATCGAGTTCTACCTGCTGAAGTCGTCGTCGTTCGGGCCCGAGGGCCCAGTGCCCGTCGACTCGGCCGGGTACTTCGACAACGTCCCCGGCGGCACCGCGCACGACTTCCGCCGCAGCTCGGTGCGGATGCTGGAGGACCTGGGGATCTCTGTGGAGTACAGCCACCACGAGGGCGGGCCCGGCCAGAACGAGATCGACCTGCGTTACGCCGATGCGCTGACCACCGCCGACAACATCATGACCTTCCGCACGGTTGTGAAGGAGGTGGCGATCGCCGAGGGTGTCTACGCGACCTTCATGCCGAAGCCGCTGAGCAACCATCCCGGCAGCGGCATGCACACGCACATGTCGCTGTTCGAGGGCGACACAAACGCGTTCTATCAGGCCGGTGCGGAGTACCAGCTGTCGCAGACCGGACGGCGCTTCATCGCCGGGCTGCTGCGTCACGCGAACGAGATCGCCGCGGTGACCAACCAGTTCGTGAACTCGTACAAGCGACTCTGGGGCGGCGACGAGGCTCCCAGCTTCGTCACCTGGGGCCACAACAATCGCTCCGCGCTCGTGCGCGTGCCGATGTACAAGCCGAACAAGGGCCAGTCGACTCGCGTCGAGTACCGGGCGCTGGATTCCGCGTGCAATCCGTACCTGGCGTACGCGCTCGTGCTCGCCGCCGGCCTGAAGGGCATCGAGGAGGAGTACGAGCTGCCACCGGAGTCCGAGGACAACGTATGGTCGCTCAGCGACGCCGAGCGGCGCGCTCTCGGTTACGCGTCGCTGCCGGCAAGCCTTGACCACGCCCTCGAGTACATGGAGGACTCTGAGCTGGTCGCCGAGACGCTGGGCGAGCAGGTCTTCAACTACGTGCTGCTGAACAAGCGCAAGGAGTGGGAGGCGTATCGCGGCCAGGTCACGCCGTACGAGCTCGAGAACAACCTCGGGCTGCTCTGAGGGCCGCCATGGCTCGGCCTGACGCCTCGGTGTCGCTTTCCGCGCTGGCGCGGCTGGGGTTCGTCGAACTGTCAGCTGCGTCGGCCGCGCTCAGCGAGCTGGCCGAGCTGACCGGACTCGACCGCGTCGAACTCGTCGACGGAATCGACGCGGCCGACCCCGATGCGGCGGTCACAGGGCTGCTGCGGGTCGCCCGCCGCGACGCCGCGACGATCACCGATGCTCTGTCGAACCCCGCCACCCGCACGCCCGCCTGGCGACTCTTCGGAGTCTCCCCGGGTCTTGCCGCCTTCTTCGCCCGCCGTCCCCACGCGCTGAGCCTGGAAGGGCTGCGCCGCACCGATCTTCCGGATGCCGACGAGCTGCGCAGCCGCTTGCTCGCCGCGGTGGGCGCAGAGGAGGGCTTCGGAGAAGCAGGCGACAGCGCCCGCGTCGCCCTGCGGGTGGAGTACCGGCGGTGCCTGGCCGAGATCGTCGCGGCGGATCTCGCCTGGCCGGTGCCGACGGATGCCGTGGTGGCGGTCTCGGCGGCGCTGGCCGACGCCGCCGGCGCTGCGTTGGAGGCTGCACTCGCCGTGGCGAGGAGTGAGGTCGCCGGACACCGTTCCGGGCACACGAGAGAGGAGGTGGCCGCCACGCGTTTGGCGATCATCGGCATGGGCAAAGCAGGCGCGCGGGAGTTGAACTACGTCAGCGACGTGGACGTCATCTTCGTCGCCGGCACCGGCGACGAAGACATCATCAGCGAGGCCGCCGCGGTGGAGATTGCGACGCGTCTGGCGCGGGAGACGGTGTGCGCGTTGTCGGAGGTGGAGACCGAACCTCCGCTGTGGGAGGTCGACGCAGCGCTGCGCCCCGAGGGCAAGCAGGGCCCTCTGGTCCGGTCGCTCGGCTCGCACCTGGCGTACTACGACCGGTGGGCGAAGAGCTGGGAGTTCCAGGCACTGCTGAAGGCGCGTCCGCTCGCCGGCGACCCGGCGCTCGGCGCCGAGTACATTGCCGCCGTGCAGCCCAAAGTGTGGTCGAGCGCGGCGCGAGAGGACTTCGTCGGCAGTGTGCAGCGGATGCGCGAGCGGGTCACCGACCACATCCCGCCGGAGGATGTGCAGTATCAGCTCAAGCTCGGTCCGGGGGGCCTGCGCGACATCGAATTCACCGTCCAGCTGCTGCAGCTCGTGCACGGGCTCGGCGACCCCAGCCTGCGAACCCGCGGCACCCTGGAGTCGCTGGACGCTCTCGTCGAGGGCGGGTACATCGGCCGCGTCGAAGCGGCCACGTTCGGCGAGCAGTACCGCATCCTGCGGCTCATCGAGCATCGCCTGCAGCTGCGCGAGCTGCAGCGGACCCACCTCGTCCCGCGCGACGACGAGGGGCTGCGTCTGCTGGCTCGGGCAACCGGACTGGCCGACAGTGCCACCGGCATCCGAGAGGTGTGGGATGCCGTCCGGCGGGAGGTGCGCGAGCAGCACGTCCGACTGTTCTACCGTCCGCTGCTGAGCGCCGTCGCAGCACTGCCCGCGGAAGAGCGCACGTTGTCGAGCGAACAGGCGGGTGAGCGGCTGGCGGCGATCGGATTCCGCGACCCGGCAGGTGCTCTGCGGCATATCGCGGCTCTCACTTCCGGCATCAGCCGCAAGGCCACGATCCAGCGTCATCTCATGCCGGTGATGCTGCGCTGGTTCGCAGACGGCACCGACCCCGACTACGGGCTGGTCTCCTTCCGCCGCATCAGCGAGCGCCTCGGTGACACGCACTGGTTCCTGAGGATGCTGCGCGACTCCTCGGGCGCTGCCGAGCGGCTGACGCGGCTGTTGTCGGAGTCGCGGTACATCGGCGAGTTGATGGAGTGGACTCCCGAGTCGGTGGCCTGGCTGGACAGTGCGGAAGCCCTGCGTCCGCGCGGATGGGAGGCGCTGAACGAGGAGGCGCGCGCCATCCAGACGCGACACACGATCACGAAGCACGCGCTGCGTGCCGTGCGCGCGCTGCGCCGACGGGAGCTGTTGCGCACCGGCATGGGATCGGTGCTCGGCGGGATCGGGAT
>JAPSIX010000255.1 GCA_031178475.1 Microbacterium sp.
TCGAGCGCGGCGGCGGTGTGCGACTCGATCAGCTCGGGCGCGTCCTTTCTGAGGCGGTGGTAGTCGTCGGTCGCCAGCTCGACGAGGTCGATGAGCCGCCGCGGCGCGCGCCGTGCGTCACGCGGGTCGTCGAGCCAGGCGATGAACCCGTCGACGAGACGCTCGAGCACGCTGGCCTGGCCGCGCTGGTAGACGGCGAGGTCGGGCCGCTCGAGGATGAATCGTTCGTGCAGGAACTTCAGCACCGCGACCTCATGCCACGTCTGCCGGCTGAGGCTGACGTGGCCCGAGCGGATGTCGGGGTGCCGGTGCACCTCGATCGACGACTGCAGCCGCGCGATCCACGCCGTGGTGAACCGCGCGAGGGCCCGCTCGCTGGCGAGCGAGCCGTCGAAAGGCTCGGCGACCAGCCCGTCGATCACCGCCGACGACACCTTCGCGACGGCCTCGCTGAACGCGTCAGGGTCCGCGATCCAGCCGTCCTTGCTGCGCAGGCGGCGCCACAACAGCTCGAGAGAGTGGCCGGGGGTGCGGGTGTCGGCGGCGAGCACCTCCTCGTCGGCAGCCCGCAGCTGGGCGAGCTCGCGGTGCCAGGTGCGGAACTCCGCCGACAGCGTCGCGGGGTTGAGGAGCCCTGCCCGATAGAAGTCGTCCAGGTCGTGCAGCGAGTAAGCGATGTCGTCGGAGATGTCCATGATCGAGCACTCGACGGTCTGCTGGCCGGGCTCGATCATCGGGTAGGCCGCCAGTGCCGTCTGCGCATCCTGCTCGTCGATCGCGTAGAAGTTGAACTTGCTCGCGCCTCCCCGGCGGTGTCCGCCCAGACTTCGGCGCCACGGATACTTCAGCACGGCGGCGCGCACCGCAGCGGTGAGGTTCAGGCCCACGCCGGGGCGGTCGTGCTCGTCGAGGCGGGTGAGGATGCGGTAGGTCTGGGCATTTCCCTCGAACCCCTCGGTGAGCCCGAATCGCGTGCGGGCGAGGCGGTCGAGGGTCTGCTCGCCGAGATGGCCGAACGGCGGATGCCCGAGGTCGTGCGCGGCGGCGGCGGCCTGCACCACAACGGGGTGCGCCCCACCGAGTTCGGCGACGATGCGGTTCGCCTCGTCGGTGCGGGTGGACAGATGAGTGGCGATGGCCCGCGCCACCGCGGCGACCTTCACCGAGTGGGTGAGACGGTTGTGTACCGCCAGTCCCGCGCCGGCCTGCGAGATCACCTGCGTCACCGCGGACAGGCGTGAATAGAAGGGGGAGAAGCGGATGCGCTCGACGTCCACCCGGAACTGCGGGTGCCCCTCGGCCTGCTGGAACTCGTTGAGCGTCTCGGACAGGCGTCGCGCCTGTCGCGGATCCGTCGGATGCAGCGGCATGGAGCAAGTGTGGCATGTACCCGCCTCCGCGCCGGCACGTCGACCCTGAGCGTGTGAGTCGGGCGCCCGTTCCCCGGGCAGGACCGCACACGATTCGCCCGAGATCGGATCCCCACTCACGGCCAGCGATGCCCCGAACCTTATGCGGTTCGGGGCATCGCTGGCGCCGGATCAGGACCCCTCGACAAACTCCGAGACTTGTTGGGTGTGCGAGCGTCAGCTCTTCGACTGTCCGTAGGAGCCGAGCTGGCGGGTCGACTCGACAACGCGGGCGGCCATCGCCGCCTCGGCGATCTTGCCCCAGGCGCGCGGGTCGTACTGCTTCTTATTGCCGACCTCGCCGTCGACCTTCAGCACGCCGTCGTAGTTCTTGAACATGTAGTCGGCGATGGCGCGCGTGTAGGCGTACTGGGTGTCGGTGTCGATGTTCATCTTGATGACGCCGTTCGCGACCGCGAGGGCGATCTCGTCGTCGCTCGAGCCCGAGCCGCCGTGGAAGACCAGGTCGAGCGGCTTGGGATCGGTGCCGTACTTCTCGGCGACCTGCTGCTGGATGTCGCCCAGCAGCTCGGGACGCAGCTTCACGCCGCCCGGCTTGTACACGCCGTGCACGTTGCCGAACGTGAGCGCGGCGATGTAGCGGCCCTGCTCGCCGAGGCCCAGCGCCTGGATCGCCTGGTCGACGTCAGCGAACGTCGTGTACAACGCGTCGTTCGAACCCTCGTGCGCGACGCCGTCCTCCTCGCCGCCGACGACGCCGATCTCGACCTCGAGGATGGCGTTGATCGCCTTCATACGGGGCAGCAGCTCCTTGGCGATCTCGATGTTCTCGTCAAGCGGCACGGCCGAGCCGTCCCACATGTGCGACTGGAAGATCGGGTTGCCCCCGGCCTTGACTTCTTCCTCGGATGCCGCGATGAGCGGCTCGACGAAGCCGGCGAGGGCGTCCTTCGGGCAGTGGTCGGTGTGCAGCGCGACGGTGATCGGATAGTTCTTGGCGACCTCCGTGGCGTAGCGCGCGAAGGCGAGGGCGCCGGTCGCGCGGGCCTTCACGGTGTGCCCGGCGAAGTAGTCGGCGCCACCCGTGGTGACCTGGATGATGCCGTCCGACCCTG
>JAPSIX010000067.1 GCA_031178475.1 Microbacterium sp.
CCGCCGCGGGCGATGACGTTCAGCATCATCGCGCTGGTGATCTGCATGTGCGAGGTGAGCGTCTCGGGTTCCGACGCGATGAGCTTGTTGAACGACGGCTCACCCCACGACACGAAGCCGTCGGGTGCCTTCTTGCGGATGATCTTCCGCTTCTTCTTGGGATCGTCACCCGCCTTGCGGATCGCGGCGAGGTTCTCGCTCTCGTGCTCCGGTGCTTGCGCCACCACCGTGCCGGCCGTGTCGTACCCGGCTCGACCGGCCCGCCCGGCCACCTGATGGAACTCGCGGGCGTTCAGCTGTCGCATCCGCTTGCCGTCGAACTTCGTCAGGGCCGTCAGCAGCACCGTCCGGATCGGCACATTGATGCCGACTCCGAGGGTGTCGGTCCCGCAGATCACACGGAGCATGCCGCGCTGGGCCAGCTGCTCCACCAGGCGCCGATACTTCGGCAGCATCCCCGCGTGGTGCACCCCGATGCCGAGCCGCAGCAGGCGCGACAGGGTCTTGCCGAACGCGGTGGTGAACCGGAACTCGCCGATCAGCTCGGCGATCGCGTCGCGCTGCTCGCGTGTGGCGACCTTCGCGCTGGTGAGGGCCTGCGCGCGCTCCATGGCAGCGGCCTGCGAGAAGTGCACGATGTACACCGGCGCCTGACCGGTCGACAGCAGCTCGTCGATCGTCTCGTGGATGGGCGTGGTCGCGTAGTAGTAGTGCAGCGGCACGGGCCGCTCGACACCCGTCACCACCGCGGTCTCCCGCTTCGTGCGCCGGGTCAGGTCAGCAGCCAGTGCGGTGACGTCGCCGAGGGTCGCCGACATCAGCACGAACTGCGCCTGCGGCAGCTCCAGCAGCGGCACCTGCCACGCCCACCCGCGGTCGGGGTCGCCGTAGAAGTGGAACTCGTCCATGACGACCTGGCCGACATCGGCATGGGTTCCCTCGCGCAGTGCGAGGTTCGCGACGATCTCGGCGGTGCAGCACACGATCGGAGCGTCGGCGTTGACCGCCGAGTCGCCGGTGACCATCCCTACGCTCTCCGCCCCGAACACGTCGACCAGCGCGAAGAACTTCTCGCTCACCAGCGCCTTGATCGGTGCCGTGTAGTACGTGCGGCGCCCCTCGGCCATCGCCGCGAAGTGCGCGCCGACCGCGACGAGCGACTTGCCGGTGCCGGTCGGAGTGCTGAGGATCAGGTTCTGCCCCGACACGATCTCGATGACCGCCTCGTCCTGGGCGGGGTAGAGGCGGATGCCGGTGGATTCGGCCCATTCCACGAACGCCGCGTACACGGCATCCGGGTCGGCGCCGCGGACGGAGGAGGGATCGAGAGGCATGATGTCTCGATCCTTTCACCCATCCAGCGCTCCGGTGCGCTCCTGTGGAGGCCTCGACGAGGCGCCAACCCGCGGCACCCGCGCTTGCATCGCGACGGATTCTGCGCCTATCCTCTGCCTAACTAATAATCGTTAGGCAGACATGACTCGAGCACGCATCCTCGCCGAAGCCCGCACGGTCTTCGCGCGCCGGGGGCACGCCCAGGCCAGTCTGCGCGAGATCGCCGAGGCCGTCGGAATCAAGACGCCTTCGCTGTACGCGCATTTCCCCAGCAAGGAAGCGCTGTACGAGGCGGTCTACGCCGAGGTCGTCGCGGAGCACACCGCGTTCTTCGACGAGCTCGTCCGCACCAGCGCCGACCTCGAGCCGCTGCCGCGGCTGCATCACCTGCTCAGCGGCATCGGGCTGTACTACCGCGACCGCCACGACGAGCACGAGTTCAGCATGCGCGCGGCGGTCGACGAGTACGGCGCCGCCGGGCAGCAGCTGCGCCGGATCTTCCTCGACTCCGAATCGACGCTCGCCGCCGCCGTGCGGCAGGCGTACGACGACGGAGTCGCATCCGGCAGCTTCGCGCCCGGCGACCCCGAAGGCTTCACCGCCCTGGTGTTCGTGATCATGGACGGCCTGTTCCTGCAGCTCACCCACTACAGCCCCGAACTGTACGCCGAGCGATTCGACCGGGCCTGGCGTCACCTCTCCGCCGTCCTCTCCGCCTGACACCGGTGAGCCTCGCGCTCGTCGGTCGGGCCCACCCGCAGCATCCGGTCGTTCCTGCCCCATTCCGGCCGGCCCCGCCCCTCACCCCCTGAAGGATCCTCATGGAAACCACCGACTACGAGCACGGCGTCGTGCCCCTCGACCAGCGCAAGAGCTGGATCTCCATCGCCGCCGTGTGGATCGCGATCGGCATCGACCTCTCCGGCGCGTTCCTCGGCGTCGCGCTCGCCTCGGGCATGGCCTTCTGGCCGGCCATCGGCGCCACCATGCTCGGCTCGCTGCTGCTCGGGCTGCTGGCGATGGCCTGCGCCTACGTCGGCGCCTCGACGGGACTGTCGAGCGCCATGATCTCCCGCGCCGTGTTCGGCAAGATCGGCGGAGCCGTGCTGGCGCTGGCCATCTCGATCAGCCTGGTGGGCTGGTTCGCCGTGCAGGCCGGCTTCTTCGGCGCCAACGCGCAGATCGCGTTCGTCGAGTTCACCGGCATCGACGTGCCGGTCGCCGTCTTCAGCGGCATCGGCGGTGTGCTCATGGCGATCACCGCGTTCTGGGGCTACCGGTCCATCAACCGGCTGAGCTCGCTCGCCGTGCCGCTGCTGCTCCTGCTGCTCATCGTGGGCGTGGTGGTCGCGTTCGTCACGCAGGGTGCGAGCGGGCTGGATGCCGCCGTCGAGGCGACCTTCACCTTCGGTGGCGCCGTGTCGCTCGTGATGGGCATCTTCATCCTCGGTGTGGTGCTCGCCCCCGACATGGCCCGCTGGGCGAAGACACCCAAGCAGGCCATGGCCGCCGGGTTCGTGGGCTTCTTCTTCGGCAACTCGATCATCCTGGTCGTCGCGATCATGCTCGCCCGCATCATGAACGAGTCCGAGCTGATGACCATCTACTTCGCGCTCAGCCTGGGCGGCGTCGCGGTGATCGTGCTGATCCTCGCGCAGTGGACCACCAACACCACCAACCTGTACTCGGCGGGCCTGGCGTTCGCCTCGGTCAGCCAGCGGCTGAACCGGCGCACCGTGACGGTGGCGCTCGGCGTCGTCGGCATCCTCGTCGGCATCGTCGGCGCGGCCGACTACTTCGTGCAGTTCATCCTCGTGATCGGCACCGTGATCGCCCCCTATGGCGGCGTGTACCTGGCCGCGTTCTTCACCGGTCGCCGCGGCGCCCGATGGGAGCACGGCGCCGACACCCCGACCGCCGACGTGTGGTCGATCGCGGCCTGGGTGGCCGGTGTCTTCGTGGCGTTCGCCACGACGAACCCGGCGGACGGACCGGGCTTCGGCTGGTTCACGTTCACCACCATCTCGTCGCTGGACGGTCTGATCGTGGCCTTCGCCGTGTACCTCGTGCTGTGGCTGGCGCGCACCGGGCTCCGACCAGGCGGCGTCGTCGGCCAGCAGGACGCCGACGCAGAGGTGCGCGCGTGACGTTCATCACCGAAGCGGATGTCGACGAGATCGCCCTCGGCGCCGCCGTGCTCGGCACCGGCGGGGGAGGGGACCCGCACGTCGGCTCGCTCATCGCCAAGCGGCTGATCCGCCTGCACGGGCCGGTGCGGATGCTGTCGGTCGGTGAGCTGACGGACGACGACTTCGTCGTGCCGGTCGGCGGCATCGGCGCGCCCTCGGTCAGCGTCGAGCGGATCATGGCCGAATCGGAGCTGCTCGCCGCGCTCGAGGCGATCGAGCGCGGAACGGGTCGAAAGCCCACCGCCGTGATGCCCATCGAGGTCGGCGGCGGCAACTCGATGATCCCCATCGCGGCCGCCGCGATCGCCGGCATCCCGGTGGTCGACGGCGACGCGATGGGCCGGGCGTTCCCCGAGGCGCAGATGGTCACGTACCACCTCGCCGGCTACGGACCCGGCACCACGGTGCTCGTCGACCACCACGGCAACGAGGTGATCAGCCGGCCGGTGAACGGGGAGTGGTCCGAGCGGCTCGCCCGCGCCGTCACCGTCGAGATGGGCGGCGGGGCGACCATGATCGACTACGCCTACGACGGCTCGGTCGCCCGGGAATGCGCGATCCCCGACACCCTGACGCTCGCGAAGCGCATCGGGCGCATCCTCGGCGGGCGGGATGCCGAAGGACGCGAACTGCGCGATGACGAGCGCATCGACGCCCTGTGCGCCGACCTCGGCGCGGTGCGGCTGTTCGACGGCAAGGTGCGCGACCTGCAGCGCGCCGTCGACGGCGGCTTCACCCGCGGAGCCGCCGAACTCGACGGCGTCGGAGCCGACCGCGGCAGTGCGTTCCGGCTCGACTTCCAGAACGAGATGCTGCTCGCCCGCCGCGACGGCGCGCTCGCCGCGGTCACGCCCGACCTCATCGCGGTGCTGGACCTCGCCACCGGCATGCCGATCACGACGGATGCCGTGCGCTACGGCGCCCGCGTCGCCGTAATCGCCATCCCCTGCCACGACAAGTGGCGCACAGCCCGGGGGCTGGAGACAGCCGGCCCCGCCCACTTCGGATACGACGTCGAGTGGACCCCCGTGGAAGAGCTCGCCGCACGACGCAAGAGAGAGGCCGCGTGATGGCCGGATACCGGATCGGCATCGACGTCGGAGGCACGAACACCGACGCGGTCATCCTCGATGACAGCCTGCGCGTCATCGCCTCCGTGAAGCGGCCCACCACCGCCGACACAGGCGACGGCGTCGCGCAGGCCATCGACGCGGTGCTCGCGGCATCCGGCGTCGAACCCGCCCTCGTCGCGCACGCCATGCTCGGAACCACGCACTGCACCAACGCGATCGTCGAACGCCGAGGGCTCGGCCGGGTCGGCATCCTCCGCCTCGGTGCGCCGGCGACCACCGCCGTGCCGCCCTTGGAGGGCTGGCCCGACGATCTGCGCCGTGCCGTGGGCGAGCACGTGCACCTGCTCAGCGGCGGGTTCGAGGTCGACGGGCGCACCCTCTCGCCCCTCGATGAGGATGCCGTGCGCGCGGCGTGCGCGGGCATGCGCGGAGAGGTCGATGCCGTCGCCGTCGTCGGCGTGTTCTCACCGGTCGACGAGAGCCAGGAGGAACGCGTCGCCGAGATCGTCGCCGAGGAGCTCGCCGTGCCGGTGTCCCGTTCGGCGCGCATCGGCTCGCTCGGCCTGCTGGAGCGTGAGAACGCCACCGTCCTGAACGCCGCCCTCATGCGGACCCTCGAGCAGATGGCATCCGGCTTCGTCGCGGCGCTCCGCGACCGCGGCATCCCCGCCACCCCGTACTTCGGGCAGAACGACGGCACGCTCATGCAGCTCGAGTACGCGCTCGAGTTCCCGGTGCTCACGATCGGATGCGGCCCGACGAACTCCATCCGCGGAGCCGCGCACCTCTCCGGGGCCACAGACGCGCTCGTCGTCGACATCGGCGGCACCACCACCGACATCGGTGTGCTCGTCGACGGGTTCCCGCGGCAGTCCGCGCACGCGGTCGAGATCGGCGGCATCCGCACCAACTTCCGCATGCCCGACGTCCTCTCGGTCGGACTCGGCGGGGGGACCATCGTCCGCGATGAGGGCGCCCGGCTGGGGCCGGACAGCGTCGGCTACCGGCTGCCTCAGGAGGGTCTCGCGTTCGGCGGCGGCACTCTCACCGCCACCGACATCGCCCTGCGGGTGGGTGCGGCGCGGATCGACGGCGTCTCGGCACCCGCTGTGGACGCCGCCGTCGCCGAGACCGCGTGGGACGGCATCCGCGCCATGCTCGAGGACAGCATCGACCGCATGAAGCCGAGCGCCGCGCCGCTTCCGGTGATCCTGGTCGGCGGTGGCGGGATCATCGCACCGTCATCGCTGGACGGCGTCACCGAGCTCATCCGCCCCGACCACTTCGGCGCGGCCAACGCGGTGGGCGCAGCCCTGGGCGACGTCGCCGGACAGGTCGAGAAGATCTACCGGGTCGACGGCACCGAGGCGGGCCGCCGTGCGGCCCGTGAGGACGCCTCACAGGATGCCGTCGAGCGGGCGCGTCTGGCCGGCGCTGCGGCGTCGACGATCGAGGTCGTCGCGGTCGAGGAGCTGCCTGCGGCGTACTCCGACGGGCAGCAGGTGCTCGTCCGGGCGCGTGCCGTGGGACGGCTGGCGGCCTGAGCGGCGGAGCCTTACGGCTCGCCCGCGAGCTCGCCGTGGATGCGGCGGAGGTCCTCCATGAGCGAGCCGATGAGAACCCAGTGGTCGGATGCCGGTGGGCGCACGACCAGGGGAGTGGTGAGCCCCGGCACCGCGGAGGTGCGCGGTGCCTGCTCGTCCACGGCATCCGCCACCTGCACGGCCAGTCGCACGTCGTGACCGGCCCTGCGCAGCTGCTCGGCGATCGCCCGCACGGTCGGATCGTCTGTGAGTGCGTCGTCGTAATGGTCGAAGTAGGCCCGCGTCATGCCGATCACCTGGGTCACGACCGGCGAGAGGCGGTCGAGCAGGGCCCGCAGAGCGGTCAGGTCGTCGCGGTGCCGAGATCCGCGCGGGTTCAGTGCCAGCGACTCCTCGGCGGTGGAGAGCGACTCGTCAGCAGCATCCTTCATCGGGCGCAATAACCGCACCTGCACCATCAGCTCCTGCAGCTCCGCCGGGGTGCGCACCGAGGGCAGGGCGTCGGCGAGCCGGTCGAGGCTCGCGGCGAGCTCCGAGCCGAGCAGGCCGATGTCGCGCCGGGCGGGAGCGGTGAGCACCGGAGGAACGACCAGGACGTTCACGACGAAGCCGATGGTGGCGCCGATCAGCGTCTCGAGCACCCGGTCGAGGGCATAACCGGGGCTCGACGATCCCAGCGCGAGCACGAGCATCGCCGAGATCGCGACCTGGTTGCCCGTACCGGGTGAGGCGCGAAAGATCCAGGCGACCAGCATCGCGACCACGACGGCGGCGAGCACGACCCAGCTCCGCGGACCGAGCAGCAGGCTCAGCAGCACGGCGATCACCACCCCGGCGATCACGCCGATGCTGCGTTCGAGAGCCTTCGACAGCGATTGGTTCACACTGGGCTGCACCACCAACAGTGCTGCGATCGCGGCGAACACGGGCAGCTGACCGGGCACCAGCCAGCCCGCGATCACCCAGGCCGCAACGGTCGCGCCCGCCGACTTCAGCACCTGCAGCAGCGGCGCCCGGCGGGCGGTGCGGATCGCGGCGGGGAAGCGCATAGTGCCACGCTAGTGCCGCGTTGACGTGCCGATCCGCTTCGCCGCGAGATCGGCGAGCGCCTCGGGACGGGCGCGGCAGCAGGGGCGTGACGCAGCGATGGGGGAGGAGCATGATTCGATGGGACGGTGAACGCGACCGACACGCATCAGCAGCTGCGCGAACTGGTGCGGGCACTCTGGGCGACCGGAATCTGCTTCGCGATCGGCGCCCTCGCCGGAACCGCCGTGCTCTGGGGCGCGGCGCGCCCGTTCAGTGGCGACGGCTCGGTGATCATCCCGGTCGCACTCGTCGCGGGCGTCATCGCCGGCGGGGCGTTCGTGGTGAGCGCGGTGATGTATCGCGGCGGAGAGACCGCCCCCATGCCGCCGTGGCAGGCGGCCGTCTCGCACGTCAGCGCCGGCGCGGTGGCGGTCGCGCACGCCGGCGTCACCGCCCTGGGTGTGCTGCTGGCCGGAGAGGTGCTGGCGACCGGGCTGCAGGGGCTCGAGTTGCCGGCCGTCGGGGGCGGGGCGTTCACCGGCGTGGCGTCGGCGATCGGCGGTCGGCTGGCGTTCCGCTCCGGCATCCGACTGCGCACCGGCGACCTGGCCGTGCTGCTGTTCGCGTTCCTCGCCATCGGCACCCTGTTCGCGATGATCACCGCGACCGACCCGGCGTGGTGGGAGCGCAGCTTCTCGCAGCTGGGCATCGGCTCGGGTGGATGGGCGTTCAACGGCACGGTGGTCGTCGCCGGGCTGCTCGTCGCGACCACCGGCTCGTACCTCGGCCGCGACCTGCATCGGATGCTGGGAGACGGCGCCCTGCGGCCGATCGCGGCCGTCGTGCTGACCTGGGTCGCTGCAGGCATCGCGCTCGGGGCGGTCGGTCTGCTGCCGCTGGACACCGTGCCGATACCGCACGCCATCGCCGCCTTCGGCGCGCTGGCGCTGCTGCTGGCGGCGGTCATCCTCACGACCGGCGTGATCGGCGCGCGGCCGATGCTGCGCGTGCTGACCGTCGTGCTCGTCGTGCTGGTGGCCGCCGCACTCGCTCTCACGTTCGGCGCGCGGATGCTGTCGGTCACCGCGCTGGAAGGCGTCGTCGTCGCCCTCGTGCTGCTCTGGCTCTCGACGCTCGCGCAGCTGCTCGGCATCCTGGCGCCGGACGTGTCGCGGCCCTCCGCCTGGCACTCGCCGATGCACGCCTGAGGCGGCGCGGGAAGGGGGTTCACCGCAACCACCGCGCGGCTCTGGTGCAGAGGCGCCGCCGTTTGGGATCATCGGAGCGTTCACCACCGTTGAACCGCCGCAGAGAGGGCCGATGATGTCCGACCAGATCCTGACCTACGCCGCGCTGGGCCTGTATTTCGCGGGCATGCTGCTCATCGGCTACCTCGCCTTCCGCCGCACCGATGACCACGAGGACTACATGCTGGGCGGGCGCAACCTGCCACCATGGGTCGCCGCGATCAGCGCTGGCGCGTCCGACATGTCGGGCTGGCTGGTGATGGGACTTCCCGGCGCGATCTATCTCACCGGGCTCATCGAGGCGTGGATCGCAGTCGGCCTGACGATCGGCGCTTACCTGAACTGGCTGCTGGTCGCACCTCGACTGCGCGCTTACACCGAGGTCTCGCGCAACTCGATCACCGTCCCGAGCTTCTTCGAGAACCGGCTGCGCGACACCAGCCGCACGCTGCGGATCCTCGCCGGGCTCATCATCCTCGTCTTCTTCACGGTTTACATCTCGTCGGGCATGGTCGCGGCCGGCAAGTTCTTCGAGAGCTCGTTCAACGGCGACTACATGTTCGGGATGCTGCTCGTCGGCGGCATCACGCTGCTGTACACGTTGTTCGGCGGTTTCCTCGGCGCCTCTCTCACCGACGTGGTGCAGGGGGTGATGATGGTCATCGCGCTGATCGTGGTGCCCGTCTCGGCGGTCATCGCGATCGGGGGCATCGAGGAGACCGGCGCCCTCATCGCAGAGAACGCCGGCGCGGATCACCTGTCGCTGCTGGGCGGCACCGCCCTCACCGGCGGCACCATCCTCGCGATCGTGTCTGCCCTCGCCTGGGGGCTCGGCTACTTCGGGCAGCCGCACATCATCGTGCGGTTCATGGCGCTGCGCACCCCGCAGCAGGCCAAGAGCGCCCGCCGGATCGGCATCAGCTGGATGGTCGTGTCGATGACCGGCGCGGTCATCTCGGGTCTTGTGGGCATCGCCTACATGGCGCAGCAGGGCATCGACCTCGCCGACGCCGAGACGGTGGTGCTGGTCATGTCGCAGACCCTGCTGAACCCGTTCGTGGCGGGGCTCATTCTCGCCGCCGTGCTCGCGGCCATCATGAGCACGATCTCCAGCCAGTTGGTGGTGTGCTCGTCGGCGCTGGTCGAAGACCTCTACAAGGTGGTGCGGAAGAACCCGCCATCGGAGAAGCGGCTCGTGCTGCTGGGCCGGATCGGCGTGCTCATCGTGGCGCTGATCGCGGTGCTGCTGGCGATCAACCCGAACGACACGATCCTCGGCCTGGTGTCGTTCGCGTGGGCCGGCTTCGGCGCAGCCTTCGGGCCGATCATCCTGCTCAGCCTGTTCTGGCGCAAGCTCACCAACTGGGGCGCGCTGACGGGCATGTTCGTGGGAGCGGCGACCGTGTTCATCTGGAAGGCGCTCAACACCGGCCTGTACGAGCTGCTGCC
>JAPSIX010000068.1 GCA_031178475.1 Microbacterium sp.
GAGGCTCTGGTCGTGCCGATGCCCGGTCCGGACGGACCGAACCTGCTCGAGTGGGTGGGTCAGTTGCTGACCGCCCTCTTCCCGGAGCCGGCGAAGGCGCAGGCCTGAACATGGCGCGCTGATCGTCACACATCTGCGCCACGTTCCGGCATCCGCTGCATCGATCGATGGCGCGGATGCCGGAACCTGCAGCGCATGCGATGCGCGCCTGTTCAGCGCAGCGCGAAGCCACCGTCGGTGGTGAGCACCTGGCCGACGACCCATGATCCGGCATCCGTGCACAGCCAGCCGATCAGTCGAGCGGGGTCGTCCGGACGCCCGAAGCGTCCGAACGGCGTGTTCGCGAGGAAGTCCGGCACCCAGCTGAGATCACGGTCGGTGGACTCGGGGTCGAGGTAGCCCGTGTTCACGGGACCCGGATTGACGGTGTTGAGCACGAGACCGACGTCGAGCAGCTCGGCCGCGACCGTGCTGGTGACCCCCGCGAGTGCGGCTTTGCTCGTGGCGTAGGCGACCTCGCCGCGCATCGGACCGTGGGTCTGCCCCGACGTCATCCAGATCACGTGCCCGGTGGGCCGCTCGAACGGACGGCCGGAGGAGCCGCGGTCACCTGGCCGTGCGGCATCGGTCACCTCGGCCTCGCGCCTGCGACGGGCCAGACCGGCGGTGAGCAGCAGAGTCGCCCGCGCGTTGACCTGCCAGTGTGGGTCGAGCCGCTCCGGCACCATGTCGAAGATGCTGCCGTCGGAACCGCTCATCGCCTGATTGCAGACCAGGATGTCGAGCGTTCCGGTCATAGCGGACGCGGCGTCGAGCAGCGGTTCGATCGTGGCGCTGTCGCTCAGTTCGGCGGCGTGGTCTCCCATCACGGCATCCGGCGTCAGCGCCGCGGCGAGGCCGTCGCGGACCGCCCCGAGGTCGTCAGCGCCCCAGGGCTGAGCAAGATCGTGCGCACGATGATGATGGATAAAGACGCTCGCTCCGAGTGTGGCGAGTTCGGTGGCGACGGCGAAGCCGATGCCCTTGCGGCGGGAGACACCGGTGACGAGCGCGGTCTTGCCCGACAAGGGGAGAGGCATGAGAGTCCCTTTCGTTCGAAGGGTACGCTAGCACCAGGGCTAGCGCGCACCTCCCGCGCCGGGACTAGTCTGGCGGCATGATCTACGAGCACCTCGGGGCTCGGCCCCGCATCCACGACAGCGCCGTCGTCGCCCCCACCGCCGTGATCTCGGGCGACGTGGAGATCGGGCCGAACTGCCAGGTGCTGCACGGCGCCGTGATCACTGCCGAAGGCGGGCCGATCACGCTCGGCGAGCACGTCATCGTGATGGAGAACGCCCTCATCAGGGCGACCGCCGCGAACGCCGTGCACATCGGTGACCACACCCTGGTCGGCACCCTGGCGAGCATCGCCGGAGCAACCGTGGGCGAGGAGGTGTTCTTCGCGTCCGGTGCCCGCGTGTTCAACGGCGCTCTGGTCGGCCCGCGCTCCGAGATCCGCGTCAACGCGATCGTGATGCGGCGCGCGGTCCTTCCCGAGGGCAGCGTCCTGCCGATCGGCTGGGTGGCCGTCGGCGACCCCGTGCAGCTGTTCTCACCCGATCAGGCTGACGAGATCGCCGCAGCCGAACCCGAGCTCGACTTCCCGGGTCACGTGTTCGGCGTCGACCGGGAGACCCCCGACCTCATGGTGCAGCTCACCGAGCGGTACGGCTCATCGCTCGCCCGCCACGCCGCCGACCGGCAGCTCTGACGGAAGCGCTGCCTGTCCGGCATCCGCTGGCGCTGTCCGATTCTGCTTGCGCTGCGCAAAGTTCCGCCGCGCGAGCAAGAAAGAGCAGCGCGAGCCGATGCGGATGCCGGATTCAGCAGCGACGCGAGCTCAGATGACGCCCTGGGCGATCATCGCGTCGGCCACGCGCTGGAACCCGGCGATGTTCGCGCCGGCGACGTAGTCGCCCGGGGTGCCGTAGCGCTCGGCGGCACGGAACGACGCGTCGTGGATGTCGGCCATGATGTCGCGCAGCTTCTGCTCGCTGTTGGCGAAGTTCCACCGCTGACGCGATGCGTTCTGGCTCATCTCCAGGGCGGATGTCGCCACGCCACCGGCGTTGGCAGCCTTCCCGGGGGCGAACAGCACCCCCGCCTGCTGGAACGCCTCCACGGCCTCCGGCGTGCTGGGCATGTTCGCGCCCTCCGCCACGGCACGCACACCGTTGGCGATCAGCAGCTGTGCCGACTGCTCGTCGAGCTCGTTCTGCGTCGCTGACGGCACGGCGATGTCGACCGGGATCTCCCACACATTGCCGCCCTCGACGAAGCGGGCGCCGGGGCGCCGATCGGCGTACTCGACGATGCGGCCGCGCTCGACCTCCTTGATCTGGCGCAACAGGGCGAGGTCGATGCCGGCGTCGTCGACGACGTAGCCCGAGGAGTCGGATGCCGTGACGGCCTTCGCTCCGAGCTGCGACGCCTTCTCGATCGCGTAGATGGCGACGTTGCCCGACCCGGACACCGCGACGCGCCGTCCCTCGAGGCTCTCACCGTGCACCGCCAGCATCTCCTGCACGAAGAACACCGCGCCGTACCCGGTCGCCTCGGTGCGCACCTGCGCACCGCCCCAGCCGATTCCCTTGCCGGTCAGGATGCCGGACTCGTGACGGTTCGTGATCTTGCGGTACATCCCGAACAGGTAGCCGATCTCGCGACCGCCCACGCCGATGTCGCCGGCCGGAACGTCGGTGTGCTCGCCGATGTGCCGGTACAGCTCGCTCATGAACGACTGGCAGAAGCGCATGACCTCGGCGTCGCTCTTGCCGTGCGGATCGAAGTCGCTTCCGCCCTTGCCGCCGCCGATGCCCTGACCGGTCAGCGCGTTCTTGAAGATCTGCTCGAAGCCGAGGAACTTGATGATCGACAGGTTCACCGACGGATGGAACCGCAGGCCGCCCTTGTACGGGCCGAGCACCGACGAGAACTGCACGCGGTAGCCGCGGTTGACCTGCAGCTGGCCGGCGTCGTCGATCCACGGCACGCGGAACATCACCTGACGCTCCGGCTCGACGATGCGCTCGAGCACGCCGTTCTCGGCATACTCCGGGTGGATCTCGAGCAGCGGGCCGATCGAGTGCAGCACCTCGTGGACTGCCTGATGGAACTCGGGCTCGTGGGGGCTCCGGGAACGCACGGTGTCGAACACGGGCTGCACGGAGGCGGCGAGCGGGTGGAAGTCGGCAGTGGTTTCGGTCACGCGGGAAGCTTTCTGGAGGGGGATGAGGGGTGCGATCGTGTCGCGTGATGCGGCGCCGGATCAGGCTCGGGTTCTCACTTTAGCGCCACGATCCGGGAGCACTGTTCGTGGTCGGATCAGCCGGTGTTCTGCAGGCCGGCGGCCACTCCGCTTACCGAGAGCAGCAGCAGGCGCTGCAGTTCGGGGTCGTCCGCCGGCTCGTCCGCCTGCGAGCGCAGGGCGCGCAGCGCCCGCAGCTGCAGAAGCGAAAGGGCGTCGACGTACGGGGTGCGCAACTGTACGGCCCGCTGCAGGATGGGCTTGTTCTGCAGCAGCTGCTCGCCGCCGGTGAGCGCGACCACCCACCGCGTGGTGAGCTCGAGCTCGGCGAGTACGAGCTGCGCGAGATCGTCGCGATCGCCGAGCTGGAGGTAGCGGCGGGCGATGCGCTCGTCGGTCTTGGCGAGGCTCATCGCCACGTTGTCGACCATGGTTCGCAGCAGGGGCCATTCGCGGTACGCCTCGCGCAGCGACTGCTCGTCGCCGACCGCCTCGAGTGCCGTGCCGAGCCCGAACCAGCCGGCCAGGTTGATGCGCGCCTGCGTCCACGCGAAGACCCACGGGATGGCCCGCAGATCCTCGAGCGACTCGACGGACAGCCCGCGGCGGGCCGGCCGCGACCCGAGCGCGAGCAGGCCGATCTCCTCCAGCGGCGTCACCGTGGCGAACCAGGGCGCGAAGCCCTCGGCGCCGACCAGCGAGAAGAAGCGTTCACGCGATGCGGCATCCATCACCCGGGCGATTTCGGCGAACCGCTCGGCGGCGCCGCTGGTGCGCTGCTCCACGGTCGGCGACGATGCCAGCAGGGTCGCGGCGGCGACCTGGTCGATGTGCCGCATCGCGATCGCCGGCTCGCCGTAGCGGGCGAAGATCACCTCGCCCTGCTCGGTCAGCTTGAACCGGCCGTCCACCGAGTGCGGCGGCTGCGCGAGGATCGCCGAGTTCGCCGGCCCGCCGCCGCGGCCGAGCGCCCCGCCGCGACCGTGGAACAGGGTCAGCTCGATGCCGGCATCCTGCGCCCACTGAGCGATCTTGCGCTGCGCCTCGTACAGGGCCAGGTTCGCGGCGACCGGCCCGACATCCTTCGACGAGTCGGAGTAACCGAGCATGACCTCGAGCCGGTTCCCGGTCTCGGCCATTCGAGCCTGGAACCGCGGAAACCGCACAACCTCGGCGAGGATGGCCGGTGCCGCCTGAAGATCGGCGAACGTCTCGAACAGCGGCACCACGTCGAGCACGGGAGCGTCGTCGCCGAGCGCGTAGTGCGCGAGCCGGTGCACGGCCGCCAGGTCGGCGGCGGACTGCGTGAACGACACCACGTACCGGCCCGCGGCGCGCAGCCCGTAGCGCTTCTGGATGTCGGCGATCGCGCGGAAGACCTCGAGGACCTCCTCGGTCTGCTCGCTGATCGAGCCGCCCGCGTCGAGCTCCGCCAGCGCCTGCGCGTGCACCTTGGAGTGCTGACGCACCTCGAGCTCGGTGAGATGGAAGCCGTACGTCTCGACCTGCCAGATCAGATGCTGCACGCCGCCGAACGCGTGTCGCGGCGCCCCTGCCTCGACGAGCGAGTCCTGCACGGCGCGCAGGTCGCTCAGCAGCTCCTCCGGGGCCGCGTATCCGCCGGCGGCGCCGCCGCGCGTGGCGTGCACGCGGTGGGCGAGAGAGAGCACGAGTCGGCGGTGCGGCTCACCGGGGGAGCGCTTGGCGATGTCGGCGGCGAGAGCGGGCTCGGCCTGCTCGAAGCGCTGCCACAGTTCGGTGACCTCGGCGCTGGGCGGCGTGCTGCCGGCGTCGAGCGTGAGGGTGCGGCCGATGCGCTCCAGCGCCCGCTCCAGGCCGCGCAGCACGTGCTCGGACGCGATCTCGGATGCTTCGCGGGTGACGGATGCCGTGACGAAGGGGTTTCCGTCGCGGTCGCCGCCCACCCACGACCCGATCCGCACGAAGGCCGGCACGACCGGGGCGCTCGATCCGGACTCGTCACCGCGCAGCGCGTCGTCGATGCGCCGGTACACGTGCGGGACGGTGGTGAACAGCGTCTCGTCGAACACGCCCATCACCGTGCGCACCTCGTCGGTCGGGGTGGGCTTCTGGGTGCGCAGCGGAGCGGTGCGCCAGAGCGTGTCGATCTCCTCCAGCATCCGCCGCCGTGCCCGTCGCTGCTCGGCGCCGCCGTCGCTGGCCGCGTCGTGCTGGGTGAGCAGTTCGGACAGCCGCCGGATGCTGCTGGACACGGCCCGGCGTCGCGCCTCGGTCGGATGCGCGGTGAACACCGGGTGGAAGCGCAGGCCGCGCAGCCGGCGCTGCGCTTCGTCCTCCCCGACCTCGTTCCGCAGCTGCGTGTACGCCGTGGCGACGGTGTCGGGCACTCGCTCCCGGTTCGCCGAATCCGCCGAGGTGTCGGGCCGGCCGGCGCGTTCGCGCAGCACCCGGACCCGCTGGTGCTCCTCGGCGAGGTTCACCAGATGGAAGTAGCAGGTGAAAGCGCGGGCGACCTCGTCGGCGCGCTCGATCGTGAACGACTCCGCGATCGACGCGGCCCGTTCGAAGGCATCGTCGCTGTCGGCATCCGCCGCCTGGATCGTGGCCAGCCGCAGCCGCTCGACGTCCTCGAACAGGCCGGGGCTGCCCGACTCGCGCAGCACCTGCCCGAGAAGGCCGCCCAGCATCCGCACGTCGGCGCGCATGGCCTCGGGAATGCCGTTCGACGCCTCGAAGCGGGTGATGACACGGATGGCTTCGGTATTCGTGGGCTCGGGGGACATTCTTCGAGCGTAACCCCGCATCCGGGGGCGCCCCGCCTCGGTGACGGCGAGGACCGGAGCCCTAGCATGGTCGGGATGCGTACCTCTCCCAACCCGCTCCGCGGCCAGCGGTTCCCCGCTGTGCTGCTGCTCGCCGCCGCGGCGGTCGGGCTGCTGCTGGCCAACCTCCCGACGCACGACGCGATCGCCGGTGTGCTCGACGCACATCTCGCAGTGCCGGCACTGGGACTGGACCTCTCGGTGGCCCATTGGATCTCTGACGGGCTTCTGGCGGTGTTCTTCCTCGTCGTCGCGATCGAGCTGCGCCACGAGCTGACCCACGGTGAGCTGAGCTCGGCGCACAAGGCGGTGCAGCCGGCGATCGCCGCGGCCGGCGGCGTGATCGTTCCGATCATCGTCTACCTGCTGATCGCGGGCCCGTGGACGGCCGCCGGTGCGCAGACCGCCGGTGGGTGGCCGGTGCCGACGGCGACCGACATCGCCTTCGCCCTGGGCGTGCTCGCCGTGTTCGGCAGAGGGCTCCCCTCGACCGTGCGGGTGTTCCTGTTGGCGCTGGCGATCCTGGACGACATCATCGGCATCATCTTCATCGCCGTGCTGTTCGCCCGTGATGTGAACTGGCTGACGTTCGGCCTCGCCGTGATATCCGTTGCGGCGTTCTGGGCACTCAGCCGGTGGCTGCACGCCAACGGTCACATCGGCATCGCGATCGCGATGGGACTGGTCGGCGTGATCACCTGGGTGCTCGTCGCGACATCCGGCATCCACGCCACCATCGCCGGCGTGATGCTGGGCCTGGTCATGTCGCCCGTGCCCGCCGAACGGGTGAGGCGGGCGCTGGAGCCCACGGTGAACGGCGCCATCCTGCCGCTGTTCGCCTTCGCCGCCGCGTTCGTCGTGATCCCGGCGGTGTCGCCCACGCAGCTGTCACCCGCCTTCTGGGGCATTCTCATCGCCTTGCCGGTGGGCAAGGTCCTCGGCATCGGCCTGTTCGGCTGGGTGAGCATGCAGATCCGGCCGCGCGGCACCGCGCCGGGGCTCGCGTTCCCCGACATCCTCGCCGCCGGCCTCCTGGGCGGCATCGGCTTCACCGTGTCGCTGCTGCTGGCGAACCTCGCGTTCGCCGATGATGCGGCCACGCAGGACCAGGCGATCCTGGGCGTCATCGGCGGCTCGCTGATCGCGCTCATCCTGTCGGGCGTCTTCGTGTCGATGCGCGCTCGCTGGTACCGCACCCTGGCGCAGGCGGTGGAGTGAACATGGCCGTCGGTGAAGACGTCGACCCTCTGCGCCAGGCGGCCGAGACGATGCGCGCCGTGCGCGAGCGGTGCGTGTGGACGCAGCGCATCGCACACCGCGACCTCGTGCCCTACCTCATCGAGGAGGCGCACGAGGTCATCGAGGCCGTCGAGGCCGGGTCGCGTGACGACCTGCGCGAAGAACTCGGCGATCTGCTGTGGCAGGTGCTGTTCCACGCCGCCATCGCCGCGCAGGACCCGGATGCACCGTTCGACATCGACGACGTCGCGCGCGGGCTGACCGAGAAGATGGTGCGACGGCATCCGCATGTCTTCGCGGATGCCGTCGCCACCACCCCCGAAGAGGTGCTCGTGCACTGGCACGCGGCCAAGGCCGCCGAGAAGCGTCAGCGGCGCAGCGTGCTCGACGGCGTGCCGCGCGGCATGCCCGCGCTCGCCCTCGCCCACAAACTCCTCGGTCGTGCCCGCTCGGTCGTCGCAACGGCACGCGCCGCCGAGCACGCCTCCGCCCCGGCATCCGAGTCGGAACTCGGCGACGCGCTGCTTACTCTTGTCGCGCACGCGCACCGGAACGGCTGGGACGCCGAACGCGCCCTGCGCGAGCGGCTGCGGATGCTGGAGGACGAGGTGCGCGCGGCCGAGGCGTGAGCGCTCTGCCCGACCTGAGAAGATGGACGGGTGGCAACCGTGAACCCGCCGCGCGGCATGCGCGACTTCCTCCCCGCTGACAAGGCCCGGCGCGAGCGCGTGCTCGCCGTGATCCGCGAGCGCTACCGCGCGCACGGTTTCGACGAGATCGAGACGCCCGTCGTGGAGGAGTACGACCGGCTGCATGCCGGAATCGGCGGCGACAACGAGAAGCTCTCGTACAACATCCTCCGCCGGGGGCTCGACGCGGATGCCATCCGCCGGGCCGCCGACGACCCCGCATCCCTCTCCGATCTCGGTCTCCGGTACGACCTCACCGTGCCGCTGGCGCGCTTCTACGCCAGCAACCGCGGGCAGCTGCCCGCCGTGTTCCGCTCGATCCAGATCGGTGCCGTGTGGCGAGCGGAGCGCCCGCAGAAGGGCCGCTACCGGCAGTTCATGCAGTGCGACATCGACATCATCGGCGACGACAGCGCCCGAGCCGAGGCCGAGCTGATCGTCGCGTCGCTGGACACCCTCGACGCGCTCGGTCTGGACAACGGCAGCGTGCGGATCAACGACCGCCGCGCGCTCGACTGGATGCTGGAATCGTTCGGCTTCGCCGAGGACGAGCGCCCCGGGGTGCTGATCACCATCGACAAGCTGGACAAGATCGGTGCGGAGGGCGTCACGGCCGAGTTGCGCGAGCGCGCCGCCCCGGACGCCGTGGACGCACTCTCGGCCTTCCTCACCCGCCCGCAGACGATGGAGTTCCACTCGTACGGCGAGCGGCAGATTCGCACGGCGCTGCCCGACGGCGCCCCCGACGAGATCGTCGGCCACCTGGTCGCGCTTGGCGAGGCAGTGGCGGCCGCACGCCCTTCGACAAGCTCAGGGACGCAATCGGCGGGTGACATTCCGCTGGTGTTCGACCCGTTCCTGGTGCGCGGCATGGGCTACTACACCGGCACGATCTTCGAGCTGGCGCATCCCTCGGTGGGATACTCGCTCGGCGGCGGCGGCCGCTACGACGGCATGATCGGCCGCTTCCTCGGGCAGCAGGTGCCCGCGGTCGGCTTCTCGATCGGGTTCGAGCGGATCGTCGACCTCGTCGCCGAGCGGGAGCCGGATGCCGCACCGGCGGTCGTGCTGGTGCACGACCCCGACGTTCCGGTGGCGGAGCTGCTCGCGCACAAGGCGGCCGTGCTGCGCTCGCTGCCCGCGGGCGGACGGGTGCGGCTCGAGCGCCGCACGAAGAACCTGAAGGGTCTGCTGGAGCGGGCGGCCGCCGACGGCTACACCGCGTTCACGTCGATCCGTGCCGGCGACGAACCGGGCGCGGCCGAGGTCAGACCGCTGGGCTGACCACGGTCGGCCTCCGGCTCACCCCTCCGCCGGCGCCTCGGTGAAGGATGCCGCCCACTCGGCCACCCGGCGAGCGCTCTCCTCATCGGAGATGTCCTCGACCCGGGTCATGATCGACCAGCGCACCCCGAACGGGTCGCGGATGCTGGCGAAGCGGTCTCCAGACACGAACGTCGACGGTGCCTCGCGCACCGTCGCGCCGGCGGCGACGGCCCTCTCGACGACGCCATCCACATCCGTGACATACAGCCCCATCGAGTAGCAGTCGTCGTCGCCGGCGGGCGGCGGCACGAGGTGGTATTGCGGGCTGGGCTCGCCGAGCTGCATCCGGCCCACCCCGAAGTCGAGGTCGGCGTGCGCGATCGTCCCGCCGAACTCCGTCACGTCGATCAGTCGAGCGCCGAAGACGTCCCGATAGAAGCCGATCGCCGTCCCGGCATCCGCTATCGCGAGGAACGGTGTGAGCGAGGTCGCCGAACGAGGTCGGCCATCGATGGTGTACTGACCGGTCACACCGGTCGTCTTCGTCTGTTCCATGACCCTGACGGTACGG
>JAPSIX010000256.1 GCA_031178475.1 Microbacterium sp.
GGCCAGCGGGACGAGCTGTTCCAGCAGGTGGACGCAGCGAAGATCCCGGTGCTCAGCGAGGTGGCGGACTTCGCGAAGGAAGACGCTTACTTCGGCCCGGCGTACAGCTACCAGCTCAACGGCACGCTGTACCGCACGGACGAGCTGGATGCCGAGCAGGCGGCGGACTGGGAGCTCTACGCCGACTCCGAGTACGCAGGCAAGCTCGCGCTCCCCGACATCTCGGTCACTGCCGGCCAGCTCACCGTGAGCGGCGTCGCCGCGACCTACGGCGCCGGCCCGTACGACGTCGACACGGCGTTCGAGACGATGGCCGACTGGGCGCCTGGCATCCTTCAGTTCTACAGCCGCTCCACCGAGGTGACGAACTTGATCACCCAGGGGGAGATCGTGGCAGCGGCGAGCCTGAACGGCTTCGCCACCGAGCTCGTCGCCTCCGGTGAGCCGATCGCGTGGGCCGCACCCGCCGAGGGTGCCTACATGGCGACCAACCGGGCGATGATCCCGACCGGTGCCGCCAACGTCGAGGGCGCGCACGAGTTCATCGAGTACCTGCTGAGCGCCGAGGCGCAGACCGCTTCGGCCGAGCTCGTGGGCGACCTGCCCGTCAACCCCGGCGCGACGATCCCTGAGAGTCTGCGCGCCGTCGTCGGTGAGATCGCCGACGACCCGATCGCCGCAGGATACGCCACCCTCGACCCGGCCGAGCTTGTTCCGACGCGCAACGAGTGGGTCGACCGCTTCGCCCGCGAGGTGACCTCGAAGTGACCCCGGCCGTCTCCACGGAATGGATCCAGAACCTTCCGAAGGTCGAGTTGCACTGCCATCTCATCGGCACCGTGCGGGCCACGACCTTCGCCGAACTCGCGCGACGGGCGCAGCTCGAACTGCCGGATGACCCGGAGCGGATCTTCGCCGACATCAACTCGCTGCCGCCGGACCCCGCGCTCTACCGCGACACGGTGATCCCGGTGCCGCAGGAGCGGTCGCCCGACGAACCGAAGGTCTCATACTCCCTGTTCCAGGCGTCGGCGTGGGTCATCCAGACCTTGCGTGACGCCGATGACCTCACCCGCATCGTCTACGAGGCGTTCGAGGATGCGCACCGCCAGAGCAACGTGCGCCACCTCGAGCTGTTCTTCGACGATGTGCCGGAGCACCTCTCGGCTCTCGGCTACCGGGGGAGCGTGGAGGCGTACGCCGACGGCATCCGCATGGCGGAACGCGACTTCGGAATGACCGGTCGCCTGATCAAGGGGATAGACCGCTCCAAGAGCGGGGAGGAGGCGCTTCTGCGCGTGCGGGAGGTCGTCGACAACCCGAACGAGTACGTGGTCGGCATCGGACTGGACAACCTGGAGACGGCGGGGCCGCCCGAGCGCTTCGCCGACGCATACCGGTTGGCCGGGGATGCCGGGCTGAAGCGCACGGCGCACTCCTCCGAGCACGCACCCACCGCTCAGAACACGATCACGTGTCTCGACGTGCTCGGGTGCGACCGCATCGACCACGGCTACTACGTTCTGGAGGATCCCGAGGTCATCGCCCGCGTCCGCGACGAGCAGGTGGTCTTCACCGTCGGCTCGACGACGTCGCGGCGTTCATGGCGCCCGTGGCGCCGCGCGTCGATCAGGGCGATGCTCGATGCCGGTCTGAGCGTGGTCCCGTGTTCGGACGACCCCGGCATGTTCCCCACCACGCTGACCAGCGAGTACACCATCCTCAACGAGCAGATCGGCGCGACCAGGGAGCAGCTCGGTCAGATGGCCGTGCGCGCCGCCGAGGCGTCGTGGCTGCCCGATGCGGAACGTGCGGCGCTGCGCGATGACGTCGCATCCGCTGTCGCCGCTCTCGATGAGAAGGACCAGTAGCCCTTCCCTCGCCGCAGGAAGAAAGACCCCCGCCGACCCGATTCGGCGGGGGTCTTGCGGTCTGCGACCGCGGCGGGAGCGTCAGAGACTCACCGCGAGAGCGCGGAGGCGTTCGGCACCCGATCCGGTCACAGCCTTCGTCCGCGCACTCACCGTTCTACCCGCCGGAGGTGACGCGTCGGTGAACAGGCACCGAAATCCCGGAGCGGTGGACAAGACCGACGAGGACCTCCTCGAGCTGCTCATGCAGCGCGCGAACCGTCGCCAGACGTGGCTACTGTTCATCGATGATCGTTGATGCTTGGGTGCCCTAGTAATTGGGTGTTCGTCCGACTATCCTGAACAGTGTGCCAACGACGGCGCGAAGGAGAGTCGCACAATGACCCGCATGATCCCCCACTTCATAGGCGGAACTTCCGTCGAGAGCAGCGGCGGACGCGTTGCCGACGTGTTCGATCCCAGCACCGGCGCCGTGCAGGCCCGCGTTCCGCTCGCCACCGCCGACGAAGTGCGGCGCGTGATCGAGAACGCCGAGGCCGCACAGCCGGATTGGGCGGCCACCAACCCGCAGAAGCGCGCCCGTGTGCTGATGA
>JAPSIX010000257.1 GCA_031178475.1 Microbacterium sp.
TCGAACGGCAGCAGGATGTTGCCGAGCGCGTCGAGCGTGGGCACCAGGTTGAACGCCTGGAAGATGAACCCCACACGGCGGCGGCGCAGGATGGTCATGTCGAGGTCGTTCAGTCCGGTGATCTCGGTGTCTCCGATCCACGCGCGCCCCTCGGTCGGCGTGTCCAGACCCGCCATGATGTGCATGAGGGTGGACTTGCCCGAGCCGGACGGGCCCATGATCGCGGTGAACTGGCCGCGTCGGATGCCGACGCTGACGTCGTCGAGGGCGCGGACAGTGGCGTCGCCGGCGCCGTAGGTCTTGGTGAGGTGCTGAACGCGGGCTGCGAGGCCCAGGTCCGAAGTCGTGATCTCCATGCCTTCGACGGTATTTCCGCGGGTGCGGGCACCGCGTCGGCCACCCGATGCATCCGGGGTACATCGCACGGATGATCTCGCGACGGGGCCCAAGGACCCTTTTGACCGCCTGCTGTTTGCGCAAGCGCGGGTCGAGGGGATCACGCTGATCACCAGCGACCGGGACCTCGCCGCACACGGATCACCAGCGCGGCTGATCTGAACCGCGGCGCCTCAGGCCAGGCCGTGCTCGAATGCGAAGACCACCAGCTGCACCCGGTCGCGCAGGGCGAGCTTGGTGAGGATGCGGGAGATGTGCGTCTTCACGGTCGCCTCGCTCAGGTATTCCCGCGTCGCGATCTCGGAGTTCGACAGTCCTCGGGCGGCGAGAGCGAAGATCTCCCGCTCGCGGTCGGTCAGCTCGCCGTACGCCGGCGGCACCGGCTTCGTCGCCGGGGTGAAGTGCGCGAACAGCTCGCGAGTGGCGGATGCCGCGATGACGCTGGATCCGGAATCGACCGTGCGGATCGCTGCGAGCAGGAATTCGGGATCGGCGTCCTTCAGCAGGAACCCGCTCGCTCCCTGCTGGATGGCACGCGCGGCGGCCTCGTCGAGATCGAACGTCGTCAGCATGACGATGCGCGGCGGCTCGGGCTTCGCGAGGATCTCCGCCGTCGCGGCGAGTCCGTCCATCACCGGCATCCGGATGTCCATCAGCACGACGTCGGGCCGTGTTCGGGCGACGACGTCGATCGCCTCGCGGCCATCACCCGCCTCGCCGACGACGTCCATGTCGGGCTGCGAGGCAACGAGCATGCGGACGCCCGCACGGAACAGCGCCTGGTCGTCGACGAGCACGACTTTGATCACTGCGGTCCCCCCTGGGCCTGTGAGGTGGCCGAAGGGCCGATCGGCAGCGTCGCCCGGACGATGAACTGCCCGGCATCCCGCTCCGCATCGAGCGTACCGCCGGCCAGCTGCGCCCGTTCACGCATGCCGATCAGTCCGTGCCCACCGGGGGTCGGCGGGACGGGCGCACTCACGGCGTTGCGGACCTCGATGTCGACGCGATCGTTCCACCATGACAGCCGCACGTCGACGTCGCCCTCGCCGTGGCGGATCGCGTTCGTGAGCGCCTCCTGCAGGATGCGGTACACGGCCAGCTGGATCGCGCCGGGCGGCTCCCCCGGCGGCATCGGGTCGACGGTGATGTGCGGCTCGACGCCGGCTCGACGCACCTGCGCGAACAGCTGCTCCAGGTCGGCGAGGGTGGGCTGAGGTCCGTCTCCCTGCCGGTGCCGGAGCTGAGTGAGCAGCATCCGCACGTCCGACAGCGCCGCCCGCGCCGTCTGCGCGATGGTGGCCAGCGACTCCTGCGCCAGTTCGGGTTTTGCGGCGGCGGCGTATCGCGCGCCGTCGGCCTGCGCGATCACCACGGCCAGCGAGTGCGCCACGATGTCGTGCATGTCGCGCGCGATGCGCACCCGCTCCTGCTCCTCCGCCGCGAGCTCCTCGGCGCGGGCCTGCGCCTCCCGGGTGCGGCGGGCGCGAAGGACCACGCGCCACAGCAGTCCGCACACCCAGGCGAAGGCGAGCGCCATCACCGACATCACCAGCAGCAGCATCCCGCCGCTGATCACCTGCCAGGTGTCGCCCGGATAGAACGTGGCGCCGTTCACGATGACGATGTACGCCGCCGCGATGACTCCGCCGCCGATCGCGGATCCCAGACCCCACCACAGCACCCGCCGGCTCCCCCACGCGGCGGTGGCGTAGAGCACCAGCAGAATCGCGATGTCCTGAGGCAACGGCCCGCTGCCGGTAAGCATCTGCACCACGGCGCCGATCCACGCGGCGACCAGCGCCAGCCCCGGCGCGAGGCGCCCGATCGCAACACCGGTGAACATGAAGGCCCCGGCGATGAGGATGCCGGCCATGCGCAGCGCGCCCGTCCCTGACGTGTCGGGCGCTCCGGTGTAGAACACCGTCGACATCGGTGTGAACAGCAGGAACAGCACCAGCGCCCCGAGCACGTCGAGGAGCAGCGCGGTGCGCGAGAGCGGACGAATCACTGACCCCACGCTACGTGAGCGCCCCCGCCCCCGGCATCCGTCC
>JAPSIX010000258.1 GCA_031178475.1 Microbacterium sp.
CGTGCTCCTTGCTGGGCGCAGGGGTCAGCAGCTGATCGAAGAAGTCGCCGTTCTGCGCATCATTGGACTCGTGCGTCTCGCTCACCGGTCGTGCCTTTCTGAAGAAGTGTCGCCCCCGGCGTCCATGATCTCACCCCGCTTCACCGGCGGCGGACGCGTTCGCGCCCGCGCTGGACGAGCCAGCAGACGGCGAAGATCAGGAACGAGATGGTGGTGATGTACGGACTGACCGGGAGGGTGCCGGCCAGTGCCAGGAGGATGCCGCCTACCGCCGACACGAACCCGAACAGGGCCGCCAGCAGCGGAACCGCGACGGGGCCGGCTGAGACGCGCATCGCGGCGGCGGCAGGGGTGACCAGCAGCGCCATCACCAGCAGGGCCCCGATGATGTGCACGCTCACCGCCACGATCAGCCCCAGCAGCACCATGAACGCCAGGCTCACCGCACGGGTCGGCACTCCGCGGGCGGCGGCGGATTCGGCGTCGAGGGAGTCGAAGCGCAGCGGATTCCACATCAGCAGCAGTCCGACCAGCACCACGAGGCTGATGCCGATCAGCCACCCGAGGTCGGGGCTGGAAACCGAGACGATCTGGCCGGTGAGCAGCCCGAAGCGGTTCGCGCTGCGGCCCTCGTAGAGGGAGAGGAAGAGGATGCCGAGTCCCAGCCCGAACGGCATGAGCACGCCGACGATCGAGTTGCGGTCGCGGGCCTTCGCCCCGAGGATGCCGATGAGGATCGCGGCCACGAGCGCACCGCCGAGGGAGCCGGCCACGACGCTTCCCCCGAACAGCAGGGCCGCCGCCGCGCCGGCGAACGACAGCTCGCTCACTCCGTGCACGGCGAAGGCGAGGTCGCGCTGCATGACGAACACGCCGATGAGCCCGCCGACCACGCCGAGCACGGCACCGGCGATGAGAGAGTTCGCCAGCAGGGCGAGCAGCTCGCCGTAATCCTGGAACGAGAAGACGTCACTCCAGTCCACGAGCGGCCTCACGCGGCATCCCCCTCGTGGTCGTGGTGGGGCTCGGCATCCGGCACACCCACGACGACGAGCCGGTCGCCGGCGCGCAGCACGAACACAGGCGTGCCGTACAGGTCGGTGAGAACTCGGCTCTGCAGCACCTCGTCTGGTGTGCCGAGCACGAACCTCCCGCCGGCAATGTACAGAATGCGGTCGACCCGGCCGAGGATCGGGTTGATGTCGTGTGTCACGAACAGCACCGCGGCGCCTCGCTCGCGACGCTGCCGGTCGATGATGTCGGTGATGCCGCGCTGGTTGGCCAGGTCGAGGTTCGACAGCGGCTCGTCGCAGAGCAGCAGCGCGGGCTCGTCGGCGAGCGCCTGCCCGACCCGCAGCCGCTGCTGCTCACCGCCAGAGAGCAGGCCGACGCGCTGGTCGCCGTAGTGCGCGGCGCCGACTCCCTCGAGCAGGGCGTCCACGCGGGCGCGGTCGTCGCGGCGCGGTATCGGCAGACCGAAACGGGTGCCCTGCACGCCGAGCGCGACCAGGTCGCGGGCGCGCATGCTGGTGTCGGGAGGGAGCGGGCGCTGCTGCGGGATGTAGCCGATGCGGGAGTTGCCGCGGTGCACCGGCTCACCGGCGACGCGGATGCTGCCCGCCGACAGCGCCTGCAGACCAAGGATGCTGCGCAGCAGCGTGGTCTTTCCGGAGCCCGACGGCCCGAGGACGGCGAGGAACTCGCCCGGCTGCACGGTCAGGTCGAGCCCCGCCCACAGCTCGCGGGCACCGCGATGCAGCGCGGCGCCCGCGATCTCGAGGATCGGAGCGGGACCGCCGCTCACTGCTGGAGGGCGGCGGCGAGGTCGTCGATCGCTGCGCGCATCCACTCAGCGTACGACTGATCGGGCTGCAGCAGTTCGGTGAATCCGACCACGGGGATTCCGGCGGTCTCGGCAGCGGCCTCGACCCGGTCGGTCTCCGTCCCGCCGGTCTGCGCGTTGGCGAGCACCGCGGTCACCTTGCCGTCTTCGATGAGCGCCAGCGCATCGAGGAGAGTGGCGGGGGCGACGTCGTTGCCCTCTTCCACCGCGCTCGCGAATCCCTCGGGGGTCACGTCGTCGAGCCCGGCGGCGGCTGCCAGGTAGCCGGGCAGCGGTTCGGTCAGGAACACCGGCGTGCCCTCAAGCTGCTCGTGCAGGGTGTCGAGCTCGTTCTCGATGGATTCGAGCTCGGCGTTCAGCTTCTCGGCGTTCGCGGTGAAGTCGGCTTCACCCTCGGGGTCGATCTCGGCGAGCTCCACCGCGATCTGCTCGACCACGTGGATCATCGTGTGCACGTCGAACCAGATGTGCTCGTTGAAGCCCTCGATGTGGTCGTGGCCTTCGTGACCGTGCTCATCTTCGGCGTGCTCTTCCTCGCCGTGCGCGTGTTCGTCCTCGGCGTGCTCATCGTGCCCCTC
>JAPSIX010000259.1 GCA_031178475.1 Microbacterium sp.
GTCTCGCCGTCCTCGCTCACCCACACCGGTGTGTCGCCGTCGTAGCCGGCGATGCTGAGGGTCTCGCCCCGATGCCCGGCGGCGTCGAGGACCTCGGCGATCGGCACTTCCTTCTCGGAGTACTGCTCGCGCCAGTCCCACACCTCGGACTGCAGGACCTGACGCATGACGATTGCTCTCGGTTCGCCTGAGACGTCTTCGGCCAGCACCGCCCAGACCGTGACGTGTCCGCCGTCATCCCGGTAGTCGAGCGATGCCTGCATCGGCATCTCGCTGGCGTCGTCGTCGCTGCGACACTCGGCCCCCTGCTGCTCACCGCGCACAGCGACCAGGCAGCGCTCGGAGGAGCCGTTCTTCGTCGACTCCCAGACGGTCACGCCGTGCTTCTCGCCACGGAGGTGGATCGAGCCGGGGTCGTAGTCACCGGACGCCTCGAGCTTCGTCCACACCTCGCGCTGCTCGTCGCTCATCTGCAGCGGTCCGGCGTCACGCGTCGCCGCGAACCACCCGCCGCCGAACCCGACCAGCACCGCGAGCGCGAACCCGAGCGCGATCCGCCATGGCCGGTGGACGCGTTGGGGTACGGAGTCCGTCGCTTCCTGGGCGCCTGAGCTCGTCGAAGGGCCCTCCGCAGCCTGGGTCCCTGAGCTCGTCGAAGGGCCCGACGTCGCTTCGACAGGCTCAGCGACCCATTCGTGAGGCGCCGCACCCCCGTGGGTCCCTGAGCTCGTCGAAGGGTCCGACGTCGCTTCGACAGGCTCAGCGACCCAGTGGTCGGGCTCCGCGCCATTGAGCGTCCTCAGCTCCGCGGCCTCGGCCTCGCTCAGGCTCCCGCCTGGCGCGAACGCCTTCCGTTGCAGTTCACGTCGTCGTGCAGACTGCTCGGCATCCAGCATCCGTCACCCCAGTCTCTCGAACTGCATGCCCGCCCACACGAGCCAGCCAGCGCTGTACACCGTCGCGACGATGCCGAGCACCAGCGCCCAGCGTGCCATCGCCCGGCTCTCGACCGGGCGGCGCAGCGACATGATCGCGGCGATGACCGAGATGATCGCGACCGGGATCCCCCACCCGACGAACATCGACGTCGCCAGCGCCACGATCGCCGCGAACAGCGCCCACGGCGCGAGGCGGGCGTCATCCTCCGGCTCCGCGTCGGCCTGCGGCTCCCACGCCTCGGTGAAGGCGTCGTGGTCGGCGGCCGGTCCGCTCAGCGCCGGCTCGACGCCCACCGGTCCGGTCGGCAGTTTGCCGTAGCCGTTCGTCGCGCCCGGCACCGCCGGCGGGCTCGCGGGCCTCTCGACCTCGGGCGTCGGCCCCTCGATCTGTGGATCGCTCATGCCCGGCTCACCTGGATCTCGGTCACCGGCAGGGTGGAGTCCGCGCCGAACGCGAGCGTGCTCGGTCCCTGTCCGCTCGTGATGAGCTCGGCGGCGAGCGCGGCGATCATCGCGCCGTTGTCGGTGCACAGCGAAAGCGGCGGGATGCGCACGCTGACCCCCGCGGCCTCGGCGCGTTCGAGCACGACCTCGCGCAGGCGCCGGTTCGCGATGACTCCGCCTCCGAGCAGCAGGCGCGGCACGCCCAGGTCGGCACACGCCGCGAGCGCCTTGGTGGCGAGCACGTCGACCACCGCTTCACGGAAGCTGGCCGCCACATCCGGAATGGGCACGGGCGCGCCCTCCGCCTCGGCTCGTTCGATCCATCTGGCCACGGCGGTCTTCAGCCCCGAGAACGAGAAGTCGTAGCGGTGCTTCGCCAGGTCCGACGCCCTCGACAGCCCGCGCGGGAACCGGATCGCCCTCGGGTCTCCCTCGGCGGCGGCGCGGTCGATCTGCGGGCCGCCAGGGTAGGGCAACCCGAGGATGCGGGCGACCTTGTCGAACGCCTCCCCCGCTGCGTCGTCGACGGTCTCGCCGAGCAGTTCGACGTCCGACGTCAGGTCGCGCACGTGCAGCAGCGAGGTGTGTCCGCCGCTGACGAGCAGCGCGATGGTCGGATACTGCAGCGGCGGGGCGTCCGCGTCGAGGATGTCGGCGGCGATGTGACCGACGAGGTGGTTGACCGCGTACAGCGGTTTGCCCAGCGAGACGGCCAGCCCCTTCGCCGCACCCACGCCGACCATGAGGGCGCCGGCGAGACCGGGCCCGCTGGTGACGGCGATCGCGTCGAGGTCCTCCAGCCGGACGTCGGCTTCGGCGAGCGCGCGGTCGATCGACGGCTGCAGCGCCTCGAGGTGGGCGCGGGCGGCGACCTCGGGCACCACCCCGCCGTATCGGGCGTGTTCGTCCATGCTCGAGGCGATCGTGTTCGACAGCAGCGTGCGTCCGCGCACGATGCCGATGCCGGTCTCGTCGCAGCTCGTCTCGATGCCGAGAACCAGGGGCCCGCTCATGCCGGTTCCTCCGCGGGGTGGGCA
>JAPSIX010000260.1 GCA_031178475.1 Microbacterium sp.
CGTCGCCGATGGCGCGTTCCAGCCGTTCGATCTTGGCGTCCAGCTCGCCGGAGTACCCCGGTCGGATGTCGGCTTTGAGTACGAGCGAGACGCGTGAGCCGAACGGCAGCACCGCCTCGGTGGCGCGCTTGACGACATCCATCACGGTGTCCCAGTCGGGCCCCTCGATCTCGGTGAACATGCTGGTGGTGCGGTGCGGCAGGCCCGACTCGCGGACGATGCGCACGGCGGCGGCGACGGCGTCGTGCACCGATCCGTCCTCGCGGCCGGTTCCTGACGGGGCGACTGAGAAGGCGACGAGCATGATTCCTCCGGTTATCGGGTGGTGACGGGTACGCGCAGGATAGCGCGCACCGCGTGGACGAGCAGCACGACGAGAAGCATGTTGCGGGCGGTGATGAGCACGACCGGCAGCACCTCGGCGCGCAGCAGGGCGTCATAGGTCAGCGGGTAGACCGCGAACGTCAGCATGCACAACAGCAGGGTGAGCACGGCGGGGGTGGCAGCTCGGATGCCGTCGAAGACCAGCCACAGGACCACCGGGGCGAACAGCCAGGTCTGGAACTGCGGGGAGCCGACCTTGTTCGTCACGATGAGCGTGGTCACCAGCGCCATCGCGAGCGGTGGCAGCAGTCTCTGCCAGTGCGCACCGCGCCTCGCCCGATGCGCGGCGACGGCGAACACGGCGAGGACGGTGACGGCCATCGCGCCGGTGGATGCCGCAGCGACGGCATCCGCTGCATCCGCCTCGATCTGGAAGGTGAGGATCTCGAAGCTGTATGCGATGGATGCCGAGCCGCCGACGGCCAGCCACAGGAACGGCGTCGCGGCGACCGCCTCGATCTGCAGGCCACGACCCGTCTGCTCGCCGAGGAACCCGAAGAGCTCCCGATCGGCGCCGAGGAGGAACAGCACGGCGACGATCGCCGCGGTGGTGCCGGCGGCCGCGACGAGCGTGCGTCCGCGCCGGCGGAGGGTGACGAGCGCAGCGACCACGAGGCCGCCCGGCCACACCTTGATCCAGGCGCCGACCGTCAGCAGCACCGTGCCGAGCGTCGGACGGGTGCTCAGCCACATCCCGCCGACGATGGCGAGGGGCACGGTGACGGCGTCGATGCGGTACAGCGCGATCGGGCCGAGCATGAGTATGGCGGTGCACCAGAACCATCCGGCCACTCTCCGGCGGGTGTCGCGCCCGCGTCCGACGAGGGCGGCGAAGCCGAGCAGGTCGACGGCGGTGACGAGCACCGCCCACGCCACGAGATACGCGTTCTGCGCGCCGAGCAGACCTGTGACAGGTGCCGCGAGGCCGTGAGCGGCGAGCATGGGCAGCAGTGCGAGCTGCGGGTACACCCATGGCTCCGTGATGCCGACGATCGCGCCTCCGGAGAGCGCGGACGCGGCCCACGGCTGGTAGACGAGCACGACGTCGCCCATCGGCTGGCTGGGCAGCACCCAGCCGAGCCAGGCCGCCAGCGCGTGGACGATGACGAACGCCGACCACAGCGCAGCGCCCCGCGTCGTCACGACAGCAGGTCCGCGATGGCACGCGGGAGGGCTTCGGCGACGTCGAGGGCGACGATCGGATGCCCTGGCACGCCGTCCACCGCTTCGGATGCCAGCCGCGCCGCGTGCCCGTGCAGCCAGGCGGCGGCCGCGGCGACCTCGGCGAGAGGGCTCTGCGGGTTCGTCGCGACGAGCGCACCGATGACGCCAGCGAGCACGTCGCCCGCTCCGGCGGTGGCGAGCCATCCCGGCGCGCCGTCGACCGAGAGGAGCGCACCGTGCGCATCGGCGACGATCGTCCGCGAGCCCTTCAGCAGCACGGTCTGGCCCAGCCGTTCCGCCACGGCGTGCACACTCGCCGCCCGCCGGTCTGCGGAGAGATCCGCGTCGGCGCCGATCCGCTCGCACAGTCTCGAGAACTCACCGGCGTGCGGGGTGAGGATCAGCGGTGCCTGCGACCCGGGAGCGAGGTCGAGGGCGCCGGCATCGACGATGACGGGCACCTCTCCGGCGAGGATCTCCCGCAGGGCGCGGTCCTCGTCGGCGCTGCGCGCCGCGGCATCCGTGCCCGACCCGATCACCCACGCGTCCGGGCGGGTGCCGCCGATGTCGTCACCCGCCACGGTCTCCGGCCGGCGGCTGACCACCGCCTGCGCCGCGCCGCCCACGTAGCGCACGAACCCGGCACCCGCACGCCACGCCGCCTCGACCCCGAGCACCGCCGCACCCGGATACTGCGCCGATCCGGTGCGGACGGCGACCACCCCGCGCGAGTACTTGTCGTCGTCGGGCCCCGGAACACGCAGGAAGCGGCGGGTGTCACTCCTCGACCAGTCGCGGACCATGGCCTCCACGTTAGCGCGCGCCCCGGCATCCGCTTCGG
>JAPSIX010000261.1 GCA_031178475.1 Microbacterium sp.
ACCGCCTCGATCGCCGCCACCGCGTCGGCGCGCGGAACGAGGTACTCGCTCTGCAGTTCCTCCCCCGCGGAGGGCGTGAACTCGAGCCGAAAGTGCGGCAGGCGTGCGTGCCAGGGTCCTGGCCTGCCGAACTGGTCGGTGCAGGCCTCGGCCGGAGCGCCGAGGATCGGATGCCGTGCGACCACGGCATCCGTCGCGCCGAGGCGCGCGAGCAGCTCTCGGTCGGCGGCGGCAGCGCCGACCCGGTTCTTGATCCACAGCTGGTCGGCACGCTCCCGTCCGGTCCAGCGGGAGAAGATGCTGACGCTGGTGCCGAGCGATGTCACCGCATCGAACTCCGCGAGAATCGCGTCCCAACGGGGGCCCTCATGCACGCTCTGCGCGATGTCGTAGGTGGGTTCGACATCGAGCTCCAGCTCGGTGACCACACCCAGGGCGCCGAGCGACACCACCGCGCCGTCGAAGCCGTCGTCGCCGCGGGCGAGCCGGCGAAGCTCTCCGTCGGCGGTGAGGATCGTCACCGCGCGCACTGTCGACGCGAGCGAGCCGATGCGGTCACCCGAACCGTGGGTGCCCGTCGCCACGGCTCCCGCGACGGAGATGTGCGGCAGCGACGCCAGGTTCGACAGCGCGTAGCCCCGAGCGTGAAGCTGCGGCGCGAGCTCGCCGTAGCGGATGCCGCCGCCGGCCCTCACTGCCGCTGATCCCTCATCGAGCAGCTCCACGGTGGCGGGCAACCGCGAAGTGTCGACGAGCACGCCGCCGGTATCGCCGATCGTGTTGAAGCTGTGGCCCGACCCCAGCGGCCTCACGGTGAGACCTTCAGCGCGCGCGGCGGCGAGCACGTCACGCAGCTCTGCCACACTCGACGGACGCTCGATCCGCTCCGCCGCGTAGACCAGGTTGCCGGCCCAGTTCGTCGTCGTTGCCATGCGCACATCCTACGGTCCAGCCTCGCCGCCATTACATCGATGAAGCGAGCGTCACCGCACCCGGCCTCGCGCCGTCTGCACCGCCGCCCGACATAGGCTGGTCGGCATGGTCGCCAGCACCCGCGCCACGATGCGTGACGTCGCCGCGCTTGCCGGCGTGTCCGCCAAGACGGTGTCGAACGTGGTGACCGGCGCCGTGCCCGTCAAAGAGGACACCCGCGAGCGGGTCGAAGCTGCGATGGCCACCCTCGATTTCGTGCCGAACCTGAGTGCGCGCGGCCTGCGGAACGGACGTACGGGCATGATCGCCGTGGCGCTGCCGCACCTGGCGACCTCGTTCTCGGCGGAGTTGCTGCACCGCATCGTGGACTCGGCGCACACCAGGGGCCTCGCCGTGCAGATCGAGGAGACCGCGGCGCAGCCGGTCAGAGAGCGTGAGCTGATCTCGCGGGCGCGCGCGCACCTGGTCGACGGGCTCATCCTGAACCCGATCCGGTTGGAGGACAGTGCCATCACCCGGGCGGACCGCCTGCCACCGGTCGTGCTGATCGGCGAGGTGGAGCAGCCACAGACTGATCACGTCGGGATCGACAGCACCGGCGCTGCGGCGGAGCTCGCCCGGCACGTGCTGAAGGCCGGCGCGAAGCGCATCGCCGTCGTGGGCGCCGACGATCGTCACGAGCTCGCCACCGCCACGAGCCGATCGCGGATGCAGGGAGTGCTGTTCGCTCTACAGGAAGCCGGGATCGTGCCCGATCCGTCGCTCGCCGTGAACCACGCGGACTGGACCGTCTCCGGCGGCGCTGCGGCCACCGAGCAGCTGATCTCGCGAGGGCGCGGATTCGACGCGGTGATCTGCTTCACCGACTCCCTCGCGGCCGGCGCGCTGCACGCACTACGGCGCCATGGCATCCGCGTTCCCGACGACGTGCTGGTGACGGGCTTCGACAACATCGAGCTGTCGCAGTTCCTGGCCCCCGCCCTCACAACCGTCGACCTCGATCGCGTGGCCATCGCCGACGCAGCGGTCGGCCTGCTCGTGGACAGGATCGCGCATCGTGCAGGAAAGCCGCGGGCGATCACGACCCCGCATCACTTGATCGTGCGAGAGAGCACGAGCGCCCACCCTGCCGGTTACCACCCGTAGAACCGGGAGCTCGACTCCGCGCACGCGAGTGAACCTCTTGCCCTTTCATTTCATCGATGTAATCATGTGGGCAATCTGATCGGTCACGAAGGAGTGACGATGACACCACCTCTGGATCTCTCGCGGCGGCAGTTCCTCACAGCCGCCGGGGCCGCAGCCGGTGCGACGCTGCTGTCCGGCTGTTCCCCCGCCGCCCTGATCGGCGGTCCGCAGACGCTGCAGTTCTGGCACCTGCTCTCGGGCGGTGACGGCGTGATCATGTCGTCGCTGCTCGACGAAGTCAACGCGGCGCAGCAGGACTACCG
>JAPSIX010000262.1 GCA_031178475.1 Microbacterium sp.
CCCGGCGCGTCAGCGCTGCGGGACCGGAGCCCAGGCGTCGGTGCCGACCTGGGCGGGCGTCGCGTCGCCGTCGAAGCGCTCGATGCGGAAAGCCGCCAGCACGGGCGAGGGCTGCCCGGTCAGCACCTCTTCCGCGGCGAGCTCGCCGAGGATCAGGCCCAGGGTCGCCCCGGAGTGGGTGAACAGCGTGTACAGGCCGTCGATGCCGGGAACAGGGCCCACGACGGGATCGCCGTCGCCGGGGATCGGCTTCCAGCCCGCGCCGACGCGACCGGCCGTGAGGGTCGGGTTGCCGGCGAGAACCTTGGACGCCTCCTCCAACAGGCCTTGCACCGACTCGTCGGGGACGGTGATCGATCCGTCATCGCCGACGACGATCGAGCGCTCTGCCCATCCGGCATCCAGCACGAGGCGGCCGTCGGGGGTGGGCCGCACGGCGACGCGCGGGGTGTTCAGCACGGTACGCACGTTCAGCTCGGGCACCGGGTCGGTGAACAGCACGAAGGCCGCAGGAGAGGCATCCGGCACCGTCACACCGAACTCGGCGAGCTGTGCCGGCACACCGGGTCCGGTCGCGAGTACGACGCGGTCGGCGGCGACGCGCGAACCGTCGGCGAGGACGACGCCCACGGCAGTGCCGTCCTGCACGTCGACGCGCGCATCCCCGGCATCCTCGACGATCGTCACGCCGTTGCCGCGCGCCTCGGCGGCGAGAGCGCCGATGAGGTCGGGCAGGTTCACCCAACCTTCGCCCGGGTTGTAGATCGCGCCCTCGTCGGCGACAGCATCCGGGTTCACGTCGGGGGCGTATGCCGGCACCTGCGAGCGGTCGATCCACAGCGCGTCATACCCGCCGGAGCGCTCGAACGCGAACGTCTCGCGGAAGCTCTCGTCGGGACCCGCCCACTTCAGCGCTCCGTCGAAGCGCAGGTACGCGCTGCTCTCGGGGTGGCGCGCCGCCCACGTGCGATAGCGGTCGATCGCGATCAGGCGCAGGTAGTGGTACGCGGCCGAGCGGTCGCCCGACGAGTTCAGCCAGGCGATCGAGCGGCCGGATGCCCCGTCGGCGAGCTTTCCGGCGGTGACGAGCGTCACCTTCGCGCCGGAGCGCGCCAGGTGCGCGGCGGTCGACATGCCGAGGATTCCGCCGCCGATGACGGCGACGTGGGCGGGAGTCGGATTGCTCATCGTTGTCCTTCGTTCATGGTGGTGATGTCGTCGGCGCGGTGCAGAGGCGTCTCCTCGTGCAGGCGCTCGATGAGTTCGAGCACGCCGACGGAGTCGGCCGGGTCGACGGGAAGCGGGGCGCCGCCGCGGATGCTGTCGGCGAGGACACGGTAGAACGCGCCGTAGTCGCCGCGGATGGTGGGAAGAGGCTCGAGCGAACCCTCGATGCCGAAGGTGCCCCACCTCTCCGGCGGGGTGACGCCGTAGTCGTCGTCGGACGGGGAAGCGCCCGCACCGAGTGCGGCCTCCTGCCCGTCCAGCCCGTGGCTGGTGTAACCGCTCTGCGAGCCCAGCACGTGGAACCGCGGGCCGAAATGCGGGGCGAGGGAGTTCATCCACAGGTGCGAGATCGTGCCCGACTCGTGCCGCAGAGCGACGAACGCGTCGTCGTCGGCGACGCCGCCCGGACGGTTCACGGCGAGCTCTGCGCTGGCCTCGGCGACCGGCCCGAACAGCTGCACGGCCTGGTCGATCAGGTGCGTCCCGAGGTCGAACAGGATGCCGCCGCCGTCGGAGACCGTGGCCTCGGCCTTCCAGCTCGCGCGGATCTCGGGCTTGTACCACTCGAACCGCGACTCGAAACGGCGCACGGCACCGAGCCGTCCGGTCTCGACCAGGTCGCGCACGGTGAGGAAGTCGCCGTCCCACCGCCGGTTCTGGAACACGGTCAGCCGGCGGCCCAGCCGCTCGGCGTGAGCGATGAGGTTGCGTCCCTCGGCCGAGGTCACCGTGAACGGCTTGTCGACGACCACATCGAGGCCGGCATCCAGCGCCGCCGTCGCGATATCGGCGTGGGTGGCGGGCGGCGTGCCGATCACGACGAGGTCGAGGTCGCCCGCACGCGCCAGCATCTCCTCGACGGATGCCGGAACGGATGCCGCGGGGTACCGCTCTGCGGCATCCTCCGCCCGCTCCGGGTTGGCCGTGACGATCACGTCGAGCGAGTACGCCGGGTCGGCGGCGAGGAACGGGCTGTGGAACACCCGGCCCGAGACGCCGAACCCGACCACCGCGGTGCGGATGGGCTGCCCTGTGGCATCCGTCATCACAGCACCTCCGAGAGGAACAGCTTGAGGCGGTCGCTGTGCGGGTCGTCGAAGATCTGGTCGGGGGCGCCGGCTTCGATGACCTTGCCCTCGTCCATGAAGACCACCTG
>JAPSIX010000263.1 GCA_031178475.1 Microbacterium sp.
CCCGGCCAGCCCGTACGGGGAGTCGAAGCTGATCGGCGAGTGGCTGCTTCGCGACCAGGGCGTCGCGACGGCCGGGACCGACACGCCGCTCCGGCACACCTCGCTGCGCTATTTCAACGTCGTCGGCTCGGCCGACCCGACCGTGTACGACGTCAGCCCGCACAACCTCTTCCCCATCGTGTTCGAAGCGCTGCTCGCCGGCAGCACGCCTCGGATCAACGGCGACGACTACGACACCCCCGACGGCACGAACGTGCGCGACTACGTGCACGTGGGCGACATCGCCGCCGCGCACGTCGCCGCCGCCCAGCGGCTCACCGCCGGGCAGTCGATCGAGCCGGCATACAACCTCGGATCGGGCGACGGTCTGAGCGTGAAGCAGATCATGGATGCCGTCGCGCGCGTCACCGGAATGCAGTTCACCCCCGTGATCGGGCCGCGCCGCCCGGGCGACCCGGATCGGATCGTGGCATCCGGCCGGCTCGCCGCTCGCGACCTGGACTGGCAGATGCGGTACACGGTCGACGAGATGGTGCGCACGGGCTGGGAGGCCCGGCGCAGCGCGGGCTGACGGTTCCCGTGCGCGCGGAGCTGCGGGTTCGCGAGGCGACCGTGCCGGATGCGCACGGCATCGCGGTCGTGCACGTGCGCAGCTGGCAGGCCGCGTACCGCGGGCTCATGCCGCAGGACGTGCTCGACGGGCTGTCGGTCGATCAGCGCGCCGCGGGCTGGGAGCGGATCATCGCTCAGCCTGACACCGCCTCCCGGACGCTGGTCGCCGAGCGCGACGGGACGATCGTCGGCTGGGCCGGGTTCGGCTCCGCGCGGGATGCCGACCCGCCGGCGACCGGTGAGCTGTGGGGCATCTACGCGCACCCCGACGCCTGGTCGACCGGAGTCGGACACGCCCTGCTCACGGCGTCGGAGGACGCGCTGCAGGCGCAGGGTCACACCGGCGCATATCTGTGGGTGCTCGACGGCAACGAGCGGGCCGCCGCTTTCTACGAACGACACGGCTGGATCGGCGACGGAGCGACCAAGGTCGAGGAGCGGCCGGGTCTCGTGCTGCACGAGCGGCGGCACGTCAAGCGGTTCGGCTGACCAAGACCGGGGTCAGTCCAGCGCCGTCATCACGTGCTTGAGGCGGGTGTAGTCGTCGAACCCGTACTGCGAGAGGTCCTTGCCGTATCCCGAATGCTTGAAGCCGCCGTGCGGCATGTCCGAGACGAAGGGCAGATGGGTGTTCACCCAGACGCACCCGAAATCGAGGTCCCGCGTGAACCGCATCGCTCGGGTGTGGTCTCGCGTCCACACCGACGCGGCCAGCGCGTAGCGCACGCCGTTGGCGAGATCGAGCGCCTCGTCGTCGGTGTCGTACCGCTGCACGGTCAGCACGGGTCCGAACACCTCGTTCTGCACGATCTCGTCGTCCTGCCGAACCCCCGAGACGATGGTCGGCTGGAAGAAGTAGCCGACGTCGCCGTGTCTGCGACCGCCCGTCTCGATGACGGCATGCGGCGGGAGCCGCTCGATGTAGCCCTGCACCTGCGCGAGCTGAGCGGCGCTCGACAGCGGTCCGAAGAACACGTCGGGCTCCCGGGGCCCGCCGACGCGCGCGTGCGTCGCGGTGCGATCCACCAGGGCGCGAACGAGTGCGTCGTGCACCGACGAATGCACGATCACCCGGGTGGCCGCGGTGCAATCCTGTCCGGCGTTGAAGAACGCGGCGGCGACGATGCCCTCGGCCGCCTTCGCGAGGTCGGCGTCCTCGGCGACGACGGCTGGCGCCTTCCCTCCGAGTTCGAGGTGGACCCGCTTGAGGTCGGATGCCGCCGACGAGGCCACTGCCATGCCGGCTCGCACAGATCCGGTGATCGCGACCATCTGGGCGGCAGGGTGCGCGACCACAGCCGCTCCGGTCTCTCGAGCGCCCAGCACCACGTTGAGGACTCCGGCAGGCGTGTGCTTCGCCACGATCTCGGCGAGCAGCAGAGTGGTCGACGGGGTGCTCTCGGCCGGCTTGAGCACCACCGTGTTCCCTGCGGCGAGGGCCGGCGCGACCTTCCACACCGCCATGTTCAGCGGATAGTTCCACGGCGTCACCTGGCCGATCACGCCGATCGGCTCGCGGCGCACATACGACGTGTGACCGGGGAGGTACTCGGCCGCTGCGCGCCCCTCCAGACTGCGCGCCATGCCCGCGAAGAAGCGCAGCTGATCGACCGACTGCTCGATCTCGTCGGCGACCAGAGTCGCGCGCGGCTTGCCGGTGTCCTGGGATTCGAGGTCGGCGAACTCCTCGGCACGCGTCGCCATCTCCTCGGCGATCCGGAACAGAGCGAGCTGCCGCTGTGACGGAGGGGTGTCCCGCCAGAGCGGGAA
>JAPSIX010000264.1 GCA_031178475.1 Microbacterium sp.
CGGCATCCGCCCTGGGTAGGATCGAGGGGTGCCCGTGAACAACGATCTGGTCGGCCGGGAGTTCCCGCCGACGGCCCCCTACCTCGTCGGACGTGAGAAGGTGCGCGAGTTCGCCCGCGCCGTCTTCGCCGATGCGCCCCTGCACACCGACGTCGAGGCGGCACGCGAGCTCGGCTACGCCGACGTCGTCGCACCGCCGACCTTCGCCATGGTGGTCCAGGACCACACGCTGCAGCAGCTGCTCGCCGAGCCCGACTCGGGCATCGTCCTGTCGCGCACGATCCACGCCGAGCAGCGGTTCCAGTACACCCGGCCGATCGTCGCCGGAGATGAACTCACCGGCAGGCTGCGGGTCACTGGCATCCGCGCGCTCGGCGGGAACGCCATGATCACCAGCGAGGCCGAGATCACCGATGCCGGCGGTGCCCACGTCGTGACCGCCACCAGCGTTCTGCTGGTCGGCTCCGAGAACGAAGGAGAGGGGGAGTGATGTCCGCGCGCTTCACCGTCGGCGATGTCATCGCCGAGCGCACCGTGCACCTCACCCGGGAATCGCTGGTGCGCTACGCCGGTGCCTCTGGCGACTTCAACCCGATCCACTACCGAGACGACATCGCCGCCGAGGTCGGGCTTCCCGGCGTCCTCGCACACGGGATGCTGACGATGGGCGTCGCCTCGTCGGTCGTCGTCTCGGCGCTGGGCGACGTCAAGGGCATTCTCGACTACGGCGTTCGCTTCACCAAGCCGGTCGTGGTGCATCCTTCGGACGGTGCCGACGTGCACGTCGTGGCGAAGGTGGGAGCCGTCGACGATGCGTCTGCCCGCATCGACCTGAAGGTCACCTCCGCCGACACCACCGTGCTGGTCAAGGCGCAGCTGCGTGTCGCACTCTGAGATGCGCGCGGTGACACCGGTGCCGCTGCGTGCGCTCACGACCCTGCGCACTGGCGCCGCACCGGCGCGGATGCTGGAGGCGACGACCACGGATGAGCTGGTCGACGCCCTGCACAGCGTCTGGGCCGACGGGGACGACTGGTTCGTGCTCGGCGGCGGATCGAACCTGTTCGCCGGTGACGAGCCCTTCGACGGCACGGTCATCCGCGTGCTGACCGCGGGCATCGAAGAGCTGCCGTCGCCGCACGAAGGGCGTATCCGCCTGCGCGTGCAGGCCGGACATTCGTGGGACGACCTGGTCGCCTACGCCGTCGACCGCGGTTACGCCGGCATCGAGGCGATGAGCGGCATCCCCGGCACCGTGGGTGCAGCCCCGGTGCAGAACGTCGGTGCGTATGGGCAGGAGATCCAGGAGACCCTCGTCGAGGTCGAGCTGATCGACGAGCACGCAGCCGGCCCGGTGGTGGTACCGGCCGCAGAGTTGGGGCTGGGCTTTCGCACCTCGGTGCTCAAGCACCACTACGGCGGCGTGCCTGAGCGCAGGGCGGTCATCCTCACCGTGACCCTCGACCTGCCGGTGACGGGAGGCGGCGGTCGCGTCGTCCGAGGTGAGCAGCTTCGACGGGCGCTGGGCCTCGACACGTTCGATCCCGTCCCCCTCGGGTGGGTCCGGGAGCGGATCCTCGCTACCCGCGCCAGCAAGGGGATGCTGCTGGACAACGACGACCCCGACACCCACAGCGCCGGGTCGTTCTTCCAGAACGCGATCGTGCCCGAGCACATCGCCCGCGCGCTTCCGGCCGAGTGTCCGCGCTGGACTGTCGAGCCCGACCTGGACACGGTCACCGTCATCCCGCTCGACACTTACGCCGGGCTCTCGCCACGGGCCGAGCGCCCCGAACCGCTGGTGAAGGTCAGCGCCGCGTGGCTGATCGAGAACTCCGGCATCCGCAAGGGGTTCAAGCTGCCGCAGTCGCGTGCCGCCGTCTCCACCAAGCACGCGCTCGCCCTCACCAACCGTTCGGGCGCCACCGCCGGTGAGCTCGGCGAGTTGGCACGGTTCATTCAGAGCCGCGTGCACGCCGAGTTCGGCCTGCTGCTGCAGCCGGAACCGGTGCTCGTGGGCGTGGAGCTGTAGGTTGCCATCGTCGAAACCCCGGCTTAGTGCCGAGGGTCTCGCGGAACAGAACCGTCAGGAGAACAGCCGCTGCAGGCGCTGCACGCCCTCGAGCAGCTGCTCGTCGCCGAGCGCGTACGACATGCGGATGTAACCCGACGGCCCGAACGCCTCACCCGGGACGACCGCGACTTCGGCCTGCTCGAGAATGAGATCAGCGAGCTCCAGCGAGGTGGCGGGCGTCACACCGCCCCACGTGCGGCCGAGCAGACCCTGCACGTCCGGGTACACGTAGAACGCACCGAGCGGGTTCGGCACCCGCATCCCGTCGATCTTCGACAGCTCCGACACGATCAGC
>JAPSIX010000265.1 GCA_031178475.1 Microbacterium sp.
GCCCGGGCAAGCGCGGCGGCGGTCGCCCGCGCGAACACGTCGTCCAGCCGCGCCTCCTGCAGCACGGCGACCGCGCGTTCGGTGGTGCCCTTCGGGCTGGTCACCCTCCGGCGCAGTTCTGCGGGGCCCTCGTCCGACTCCTCCAGCAGGGCCGCCGTGCCGATGAAGGTCTGCTCGGCCATGAGCTGCGCATCGGCATCCGAGAAGCCCATCCCGACGGCCGCCTTGGTCAGTTCCTCGATGAGCAGGAAGACGTAGGCGGGGCCCGAGCCCGACACGGTCGACAACGGGTCGATCTGCGATTCGGGCACCTCGATCACCGCTCCGACCGTCTCGAAGAGACGCCGCACGAGCGCCATGTCCTCCGCCGTCGCCGCGGGGCCGGCCGCGAGCCCGGTGACCGCCTTGCCGACGGTGGCCGGCGTGTTCGGCATCGAGCGGACGGTGCGGACGTCGGCGCCGAGCTCGTCGGCGAAGGTCGCGAGGGTCACCCCGGCGGCGAGGCTCACGACGATCGCGTCGTCGCGCAGAACGGGGGCGATCTCGCGGAGCAGGTCGGGCACCATCGCCGGCTTCACCCCGACGAGGACGATGCGAGCGGATGCCGCAGCATCGCGGTTCCCGCCGGAATTCTCCTCCAGGGCGATGCTCGTCACCCCCTCGGCACCGGCGAACACGTCGGCCTTCTCCCTGCTGCGGTTCGTCGCGACGACGCCGCCGTCAACGGGAACGCCCGATGCCAGAACGCCGTGCAGGATCGCGCCGCCCATGGAGCCGGCGCCGAGGAATGCGAGGGAGGGAAGAGAATCGACCATTGCGTCATCCTACGAGCCGAGCGGGATCCGGCGACGCGTGCGACGTAGACTCATGCCATGAGCGCATCGGGTGGTGGCAAGGCGATCATCGCGGCATTCCTGGCGAACATGGGCATCGCCCTGGCGAAGTTCATCGCGTGGGCGCTGTCGGGATCCGCTTCCATGCTGGCCGAGGCGATTCACTCCGTCGCCGACTCCGGCAACCAGCTGCTGCTCCTGCGCGGCGGGCGCAAGGCGAAGAAGCACGCCGACCGCGAGCATCCGTTCGGGTACGGCCGGGAGCGCTACGTCTCGGCCTTCGTCGTCTCGATCATCCTGTTCTCGCTCGGCGGCCTGTTCGCGGTGTACGAAGGTGTCGACAAGCTCACGCACCCGCATGAACTCGACCGCACCTGGTGGTGGCTGCCACTGGTCGTGCTGATCGTCGCGATCGTGTTGGAGTCGCTCTCGCTGCGGACGGCGATCAAGGAGAGCAACAAGGTCCGCGAGAAGGGCCAGTCGTGGACGTCGTTCGTCCGCCGTGCGAAGGCACCGGAACTGCCGGTCGTGCTGCTCGAGGACACCGGCGCCCTGACCGGTCTGACCTTCGCCCTGCTCGGCGTGGGCCTGACGCTCCTCACCGGCGACCCGCTGTACGACGCGCTGGGCACGCTGATGATCGGTCTGCTGCTGATCCTCATCGCCATCGTGCTCGGCATCGAGACGAAGAGCCTGCTCGTCGGTGAGGGCGCGAACCGCGCCGATCACGACCTGATCGTCGAGGCCATCTCGGGCGGTCGCGATGTCGTGAAGCTCATCCACATCAAGACCCTCTACCTGGGCCCCGACGAGCTGCTCGTCGCGGCGAAGATCGCCCTCGTCGCCGACAAGACGGTTCGCGAGGCGGCCGACGACATCGACGAGATCGAGCGCCGGATCCGGGATGCCGTGCCTGCGGCGCGCCAGATCTACCTCGAGCCCGACGTGTACCGTCCCTCGCTCGACCCGGAGCCCCCTACAGACACGTTCGTTCTCAAGTCCGAGGACTGAGCCTGCGGCGCTGCGAGCGGATGCCGGAGCTCAGCGCCGCCGTTCGAAGAACGCGCGCAGCAGCGCCGTGGCGGCATCCGCTTCCACCCCGCCGATCACCTCGGCGCGGTACGGGAGCCGGCGATCGCGCAGCACGTCGTACATCGACCCGGCGGCGCCGGCCTTGTCGTCCCACGCGCCGAACACCACCCGGCCGACCCGCGCCTGCAGGATGGCGCCGGCGCACATCACGCACGGCTCGAGCGTGACGACGAGGGTGTGTCCCTCCAGGTTCCACGACCCGGCCGATTCGGCTGCCGCGCGAAGGGCGAGGATCTCGGCGTGCGCGGTGGGGTCGTGGGTCTGCTCGCGCAGGTTGCGTCCCTCACCGGCGATCGAGCCGGACTCGTCGAGCACAACGGCGCCGACGGGCACGTCGCCGGCAGCGCCCGCGTCGGCGGCGAGAGCGAGCGCGCGGCTCATCGCCTCGTCGATCGCGGTGCGGTCTGCTGCGCTCACGTGTCCTCCCGACGGT
>JAPSIX010000069.1 GCA_031178475.1 Microbacterium sp.
CGCCGCTGCATCCAGCTGCGCGGCAGCGGCCCGCCGAAGGAGTGCATGCCGCCCATCGCCATCCACGGGGTGTGCGCGGCGCTGCCGACCCACACCCAGGCGGCCTCCTCGGGCACGCCGTGGCGGCGCAGCGTCTCGGCGAGCACCGCCTCGTACCCGGTGAGGATGAGGGGGTGGGTGACGCCGTGCATCGCCATCCAGTCCAGCTCGCGCTCCCAGCGCGGCCAGTCCCAGAACGCGGTGCTGTACCCGTGCGTGACGACATTGAAGTGGTAACGGATGCCGAACGGCGTCGTCACCGCGGCGGCGCCGTCGGCCCACGGTGCGCCGGCCGGTTCGATGCGCGGCGACTCCCAGGTGATGCGCTGGTTGTGGGCGGCGGCCAGGTAGCGGGAAAAGGCCCGCGCGCACGCGACGGGGTCGGTGCCGCGCAGCACGAGGGTGCCGTCGATCGCGCTGGCCGTTGCGGAGGGCTGCTCGGCGGCATCCGCTTCAACGCGCACCCGGGTCGCGTCGCCGCCGGCGCGTGCGACGAGGTCGCGCATGACGTCGGCGAAGGGCGCGGATCTGTCAGGAGGGACGGTGCTCATGCGGTCGCTCCCAGCCCGAGGCCGGCGACCCAGTCCCGGAACACCACCCGCGAGCCGGTCACGCGCGACTCCTCGGCGGCGAAGGCCATCAGGTGGCTGTCGAGCGCGGTGTGGAACGACAACTCTCCGGCGCCGACGGTGCCTGCGGCGAGCCCGCGGACGAACGCCGCCGTGAGCCCGTCGTCGCCGCCGGAGTGCCCGGCGTGGTCGCCGATGTCCTTGCCCGGCACGCCGACCCGCAGCTCGTGGCGAGTGTGCCCGAGGGGCGGCATGGCGACCACTTCGTGCGCGGCGGGGTTCAGGCCCGCCGGCAGCTCGCCCTCGGGCGAGAACAGGTCGACCGTGATCGCGCCGTCGCCCATGTGGCCGGTGAGCTGCCCGGCGCTGCCGGTGATCGCGAGGGTTCTGGTGTTCTCGGCGGTGAACGCCGACGCCGTCAGGGTGGCGAGCAGCCCGTCGGGGAACTCCATCGTGGTCTGCTGATGGTCGACCGCGTCGTTATCGCTGCGGTACACGCACCGGCCGTAGTCGCCGGTGCGCAGCGCGGCGATCCGCGCCGGGATCGACGTGTCGTCGCCGAGCAGGTGCACCGGGTGGCCATGCGTGTCTGCGAGCGCCTCGGCGTAGTACCGGGGCGCGTAGTACGGGCACGACGCCGCGACCGGGCATCCGTCGAGGCAGTGCGAGGGAGCGCCCGGCGGGGCGTTCTCCTCGCGGAACCAGCCCAGCGAGCCGACGCTGTAGATCGTCGCGGGTGCACTGCGGGCGATCCAGCGGATCAGGTCGAGGTCGTGGGACGTCTTGGCAAGCACCATCGGCGAGGACTCCGACGTGTCGCGCCAGTTGCCACGCACGTACGAGTGGGCGAAGTGCCAGAACCCGATGTTCTCGCGCAGGTCGATCGTCATCAGCCGACCGATCGCACCCGAACTGCAGATCTGCTGCACGGTGCGCCAGAACGGGGTGAACCGCAGCACGTGCCCGATCGCGAGCCTGGCCGACACGTCGCCGACATGCACGGCCAGCCGTTCGAGCTCGGCGAGGGTGGGTGCCGCGGGTTTCTCGAGCAGGAACGGCACCTGCGCGTCGGCGACCGCCACCGCGGCGTCGGTGTGCAGAGCGTCGGGCAGCGCGATGATCACGCCGTCGACCGCGAGTTCGCCCAGGTCGGCGACGAGGTCGCGCCAGTCGGCGTACAGCCGGGCACCCGTGCCGGCGAGGCGTGCCCGCCGGCTCGCATCGGGATCGGCAACCGCGATGATCGTCGCCTCGTCGGGGTGCTCGAGCATCCAGCGGCCGTAGGCGTCCGAACCGCGTCCACCTGCTCCGAGCACGGCGATGCGCATCGGCCGCACCGCTTGGATCGTCCCGGTCACTTCTCTGCTCCTGTCGTCAATCCTTCGGCGAGGAACCGCTGCACGAACGAGAACAGGATCACGACGGGTATCGTCACGGTGATCGCGCCGGCCAGCAGCACCGGAACCGGCACACTGAAATCGGTGAGCTGCGCGATGCCGAGTGGCGCGGTCCACTGCGGGCGGTTCGACACCAGGAACAGCAGAGCGTAGAAGTACTCGTTCCACGCGATCATGAACACGTAGACGGCGGTCGCGACCACGCCGGGCAGCGACATCGGCAGCACGACGCTCCACAGCATCCGGGGCAGCGAGGCGCCGTCGACGAGCGCGGCCTCCTCGACGCTCTCCGGCATGGCGTAGAAGTAGTTGCGCATCATGTAGATCGCCACCGGGACCGTCCCGGCGACGTACACCAGCAGCAGTCCGACCAGCGATCTGGTCAGCCCGGCCTTGGTGAGCAGCACGAACAGCGGAACCGACAGCACGATGCCGGGGAACAGATAGACGCCGAGGATGATGGCGTTGACCACGCGCCGGCCCTTGTACCGCAACCGGGCGGCCGCGTACGCGCCGAGCACCGAGACCAGGATGGACAGCGCGACCGTGGCGAGCGCGACCATGAGGGAGTTCAGGATGAACCGCCCGAGGCCGAAGCCACCCTCGGACTCGTCCATCATCGCCCTCGAGAAGCTGGACAGGTCGAGCGTCTCCCAGGTCGGCAGCGAGAGCGGCTCGGCGATGATCGACGACATCGGCCGCACCGACAGCATGATGCCGTAGATGACGGGCCCGATCGAGGCCACCACGGCCAGGGTGATCAGCACCACCCGGCCGACGTTGGCGACCGGCGAGGAGCGCATCGGAGAGCGGTAGCGTTGACGGCTCATGCTGTGTCGACCTTTCTGCGTGCGAGCACGACGTAGACCGAGAGCAGGCCGATCAGCACGACCGACATGAGCAGGCCGTATGCGGCGGCGCTGCCGATGTCGGCGCGCGTGACCAGCTCGACGTACACCTTGAGGGCCATCATCTGGGTGCCGCCGCCACCCTCGGTGAGCAGGTACACCTCGTTGAAACTCTGGAAGGTCCAGATGAAGCGCAGCAGGCAGAGCAGCAGGATCACCCCGCGCAGCTGTGGCAGCACGATGCGCCACAGGATCTGGCGGCCGTTGGCGCCGTCGATCGCCGCTGCCTCCTCGATCTCGGCCGACGTGCCCTGCAGCCGGGCCATGATGAAGAGGAACGACAGCGGCGCGTCGGTCCAGATCGAGAAGATCGTCACGACCAGCAGCGACAGCGGGATCGAGACGCCCCACAGGTCGTAACTCGACGTGTTCAGGAAGCCGACCGAGGTCGTCCAGCCGAGCACCTCCCGCCCGAAGGCGTTGATCAGCCCGTACTGCGGGTTGAGCATCGTCTGCCAGATGGTGACGGCGGCGATGATCGGCAGGACGTACGGCACGAGCAGCAGCGCCCGCACCACGCCCCGTCCACGGAACGGGCGGCGAAGGGCCAGTGCGAGCACCAACCCCCCGCCGACCGCTCCGATCATGGTGAGTGTCGCGTACAGCAGGGTGACGCCCAGCGCGTCCCAGAACGCGGGGTTGCGAAGGGCTCTGGCGAAGTTGTCGAACGTCCACTCGATCGGCTCGGTGCCCAGTCGCGGGATGTCGACGAGCCGGATCTCCGAGAACGCGAAGACGATGACGAGGATGAGCGGCACGATCGACGAGAACGTCAGCACCAGCACGGTGGGTGCCGACAGCAGCCGGCCGTTGAGGTCCTCTCGTCGTGCGCGGCTCATCGGCCGCCGCTCTGCTGTACGCGTCATCTCACAGGCTGCCCTGCAGGTCCTTGACGGCCTGGGCCATCGCGGCGGTCACCTCTTCGCCGGAGGCTCCGGCGTAGAGCTGCTCGATCTGGCCCGCCAGGATGCCCTGGCTGAACGCGAGGCCCGCAAGTTCGGCATCCGGCGTTCCCATCCCCCACAGGTAGATGGCGTTGATACCCTCACCCATCTGCTGGACGAACTCGTCGCCGTAGACCTCGGCGATGGTCTGCTCGCCCTCGGATCCGAGGGTGAGCTCGCCCCAGCCGTCGAGGTACTCGCTCTCGTTGTCGGCAGTGCCGTTGCGCAGCGGGATCCGGCCCTCGGATGCCGTCGCGAGCGTGTCGAGGTAGCCGGTGCTCATGACGTACTCGATGTACTGCTGCGCGGCGTCCGCGTTGGCTCCGGTGGGGATGCCGTAGGCGAGGATCGCGCCGTACTGCCGCGGGTTGTCGGGGTCGAGCACGGTGATGTAGTCGGTGTTCTCACCGAGGAACGCCGGGTCGGCCGCGCATTCCGGACAGGTCACCGGGTTGTCGTCGTCGAGGCCGACGACCTCGTCGAAGATGTGCGTCGAGAACAGCAGCATGGCGGCCTGGCCGTTGAGGTAGGCGGCGCGGGCGCTGCTGACGTCGAAGTCACCCGACACCGACGAGTCGCGCAGCTGCAGGAACAGCTCTGCTGCCTCGGCGCACTCCGGCGCGTCGATGGTCACCTCTCCATCGGTGACCAGTTCGCAGCCGGCCGTCTGGAACAGCGACTGGATTCCCTCGGTGGCGGATGCCGTGCCGGCCTGGGTTCCGAACGCCATGCCCGTGATGCCGAGCTGCTCCTTCACGGCGGTGGCGGCTTCGGCGAGCTCCTCGAGGCTGCTGGGCACATCGACGCCGGCCTTCTCGAGCATGTCGCTGCGGTAGGCGATGACGTGGCTCCACCCGTCGCTGGGCACGGCGCCGTAGCCGCCGTCGACGGACAGCGCCTCGAGGGCGTGCTGGTTGAAGGTCTCCTCGCCCAGGCTGCCGATCGTCGCCTGCGCCGCCTCGGTGTCGAGCAGACCCTGTGCCGCCCAGGCGCTGGTCTGCGGGGAGGCGTGCAGGATGACGTCCGGCACGTTGCCGGATGCGGCGCCGGTGACGAGCGCCTGGTCCTGGTCGGCGCCTGCCATGGGCACGACGTCGACCTTGATCCCGCTCTCCTCGGTGAAGGCGTCGGCGATCTCCTTCTGCATCGCGAGACGCTCGGGCGAGGTGTGCGGGGTCCAGAAAGTGATCTCCTGGTCCTCGGCCTCGCCGCCTCCCCCGCCGCCCGGATCGCCCGTGCATCCGGCGAGGGCGACGAGCGCGATGGCGGCGATGCCTGCTGTGGCGACGTGCTTGCGCAGCGGTCTGGTCATGTCAAGCTCCCTTGCTTGTCGGTGTGGTCGCAACGGGCGGCCTTGGTGGTGCAGCAAATCTAGCAATGTGCAGAAAATTTGCCATATGTCGATGAGCTATTGCAAGAAATGGTTCCAATGAGGCATCCTGATGGCGACAAGGAGGCAAGGTGGACAATGTCGACCGCCGGGTCATCGGCGCGCTGATCGCGCATCCCCGAGCGACCAACGCGCAGATCGCCGAGGCCGCGCACACGTCCGAGGCGACCGTGTCGCGCCGGACCGAAAGGCTGCTCCGCGACGGGACCATCTGGATGACGGGTGTGCTCGACAGCAGAGCGAGCGCCACATCTCGCTCGCTCTTCGTGCGGCTGCGCTGTGCGTCGGGGATGAGCCAGCGTGCGGCGGAGCAGCTCGCCTCGTGGCCGGAATGCGGATCGGTGAAGCTGCTGTCGGGCAGCGTCGACGTCGTCACCGAGATCTCCTACTCCTCGAACGCGCATCTGCTGGAGCTGACCCAGGAACGGCTGCCCAGCATCTCGGGCGTGCTGGCCGTGTGGCACAACCAGGTGATCCGCCGCTTCTCGACCCCGCACAGCTGGCAGCCGCCGCTGATCGAGCCCGATGTGGTGAGCCGGCTGCGCGCGCAGCGGATGGATGTCTGGCAGGAGAACGCTGTCACCCACGCGACGGTGTCTGAGCTCGACGAGCGGATCGCCGCGGAACTCGCCGTCGACGGACGCCTCGGCTGGCAGGAGCTCGCCGAGCGCTGCGGAGCGAGCACGACCACGGTGCGCCGCCGCGTGGAGTCGATGATGCGATCCGGTGTGCTGCGCATGCGCACCGTCGTGGAACCCGAGGTCATCGGGCTGGACGTCTCGGCGTTCGTCTGGCTGTCGGTCAACCCCACGCACTTGGAACGGTCCGGTGAGCTGCTCGCCCAGCATCCGGCGATGCTCATGGCCACCGCGACCACCGGCGATCGCAACCTGTGCGGCGAGGTGGCGTTGGACTCCGACGAGGCCCTGTACGAATTCATCTCCCACGACATCGGCGGCCTGCCCGGCCTGCAGCACGCCGACGTCGCCGTCTCGCTGCGCTCACTCAAGCGCGCCGGGCGCGCTGCCGCCCCGCACACCGACACATCGTCCCCCGCCCCACGTTCGACCCCACGCTCGAGGAGGAGCACATCGTGATCGACCATCCCCATTCCCATGCCGGCCACGTCGCACCCGAAAGGCACGACATCGGGCTGAGCCGCCGGGCGTTTCTCGGCGCCGGCGTCCTCACCGCCGTCGGCCTCGGCTCACTGCTGGGCGCTTCACCGGCGGTCGCGTCCGTCGCGACCCGTCAGACCGGTCGCGTCCGGCTCGCCGTGCTGAGCGACACGCACGTCAACCCCGACTTCGCGGCGCGCAACGAGGCCACCAGGCTCGCCTACGCCGCGGTCGCGAACCGAGCCCCGGATGCCGTGCTGCACTGCGGAGACATCACCGATTTCGGCTCGGAGGCCGAGCTCAAGCTCGCCGGCGACATGGTGCCGCAGTCACTGCGCGGCCGCATGCACTACGCGGCGGGCAACCACGAGGTGCGCTGGGACACCTACGCCAACGAGATCCTGGAGGAGCACGTCGGCGCCGGTTCGTACTCCTTCGACGTCGGTGGCGTGCACGTCGTCTCGCACGACCCGACCCTCACCCTGCAGGAGCCCGGGCATGTGGGCGCCGCCGGGCTCGAGTGGTTGCGCGAGGATCTCGCGAGCGTCCCGGCCGGGACGCCGATCGTGGTGTTCCAGCACTACCCGATCGCAGGGCCGTACTACTACCTCGACGACCAGGACGCCCTGCTGGCCCTGCTCGCCGAGTACGACGTCCGCGCGTTCCTCGCCGGGCACATCCACCGCGAGTCGATGACCCGCATGAACGGGTTCACGCAGTTGACCCTCGCCTCGGTGCGCAACCGCCCGACGTACTACTGGCTCGACGGCGACGGCACGCGCTTCCAGGTGACCCGGGTGGAGGTCGCGCCCGACGGCGCCGAAACAGAGACGCCGTTGCTCGACATCCCGCTCAGCGGTGCCCGCACCGGCGTCGAGCTGCGCCCGGCCCAGGCGTCGGCGACGCCGTCCGGCGACGGAGCGCGGCTGCAGGTGCGGCTGCCCGCAGGCGCGAAGCCCACCAGGGTGGTGGCCACCGCATACGGACAGGACAACTGGGGCGGCAGCGTGCAGCCGGTCTGGCAGCAGCTCACCGCGAGCGGCGACTCGTTCACCGGTACCGTTGCGCTGCCACCGGTGCCGGGTGAGGCGCGCGTGTGGCTCGCCGTCGAATCGGCGGATGCCGCATGGTGGCAGACCGAGCGGCTTCGGCTGCCCTCGCCGCAGGAGCTCCCCGCTGTCAGCTGGGAGGATCAGCTCGGGAATGCCGTCCAGGGCGCTGTGCGCGAGACCGGCAACGACCGCAAGCTCGCTGTTGCCGCGACGACCGGCGGCGCCGTGGTCGCTCTGCGCCCGGCCGACGGGCGCCGGCAGTGGGAGCAGGAACTCGGCCCCGTCCACCGCGGCGCCGGAGGCGACGGGGATGTGCTGTTCGTGCCGTCCGCCGATCACACCCTCTCGGCCCTGCAGGCCGCGAACGGCAAGGTGCGCTGGCGCGCCGACCTCGGCGCCCCGGTGATGTCCGAGCCGCTGCTGGTCGGCGGCCGTCACGGCATCGTCATCGTGACCGCCGGAGAGGACCTCATCGCGCTCGATGGGAAGACCGGCAGTGAGCGCTGGCGGGTGGCCGGACGCGGTCACTCCGCCGGACGTGTGGCGAGCGACGGCGAAGCCGTGTACGGCTGCGCGACCGACGGCTACGCCAGGGCACACAGCCTCGCCGATGGAACCGAGCTCTGGGCGTTCCAGATGCGCGACGCCCCCGGCGACACCTACAAGCGGGTGATCTACAGCGGATGGAACGACCGCACCGAGGTCGTGAACGGCGTCGTGCTCGCCGCCTCCGTGTCGGCGACCTGGGGTCTGGATGCTGCGACCGGGCACGAGCGCTGGAGGGTCGCGCACAGCGCGATGTACGCTTCGACCGTGGTGCTGGAGGACGGCGACGTCATACTGGCATCCGAGCTCGGCGTGATCCTGCGCGTCGACACGGCCACTGGAGTCATTCGCTGGCAGGTGCCGCTCAGCTTGCGCGTGCTGGAGGGCGGGATCGTCCGCTCCGGCGACCGGGTGTGGGTGCAGTCCACCGGCGGCCAGCTGATCGGCCTGAACCTCGCGGACGGCACGGAGGTCGCCCGCCTGCGGCACACCCTCGCATACTCGTACAGCACCCCGGTCGCGATCGACGGAACGGTCGTCGTCGGCGACCTGGACGGGATCGTGCGCGGCATCCGGGTGTCGTGAGGCGGCGCGTCGCGTTCCTCGACATCGACGGCACGATCGCCGACGGTGCCGGACGCATCGCCGAATCGACGGTGCGCGCGGTGCGCGACGCACGGGCAAAGGGTCACCTGGTGCTGCTCAGCACCGGCCGGGCGCTGGTCGAGATCGCCGAGCCGGTGCGCGCCATCGGCTTCGATGGCGCGGTCACGACCGGTGGCGGCTACGCGGCCCTCGGCGATGAGGTCGTCATCGAGCGTCCGATGCCCGACGACCTCATCGCCGAGATGCTCTCGGTGCTGCACGAGTACGGCTGCGAGTACTACCTGCAGTCCTACGACGGGCTCTACCCCAGCGACGGAGTGCACGTGCTGGCGGGCCGGCTGCTCACCGAGGTGCACGGCCTGCAGATGACGGATGCCGAGCTGCGCGCCCACCCCCGGGTGCAGGCCCTCACCCAGCGGGAGCCGGTTCCGACGACGGGCATCGCGAAGGGCGCGTTCCTGACCGATCGGATCGACGTGCATCAGCGGGTGGCCGAACGCCTCGGCGACCGGTTCCATGTCTTCACCGGCAGCATCCCGGGGATGGGCGGCGGCAGCGGCGAGATCACTGCGGCGGGGGTCAACAAGGGCACGACGATCCTGCAGCTGCTGGCAATGCTCGACATCGACCCCGCCGATGCGATCGGCATCGGCGACGGCGCGAACGACGTGGAGATGCTGCAGGTGTGCGGGGTCGGCGTCGCGATGCCGCACGCCTCGGCGCTCGTGCGGGAGCACGCCGACGAGGTGACGACCGGCGTGCTCGATGACGGAGTGTGGAACGCGTTCGCCCGGCACGGGCTGGCCTGAGACGCCCGCGGCGCCCTTCAGGTCGCAATGAATGCCGCTGCCGCCGCCGGAT
>JAPSIX010000266.1 GCA_031178475.1 Microbacterium sp.
GTCACCGCAAGTCCCGTGGGGGCGAGCTCCTCGAGCGTGGCGAGAGCGGATGCCGCCTCTGCGGCATCCGATTCGCGCAGCCTGTCCGCGATCTCGGCCACCGATCCTGCCGAGAACACCTCGTCGATCCACGCCCGTGCGGCCGGCAGCGCCGACGGCTCCGGGGTCTCGTCGAAGAGGAGCACGAGTTCGTTCGGCGTCGACGGGTCGGCGCGGTGCGCCAGGGCGTCGCGCAGATCGCCCAGCCGCTCGGACGGCACGAAGTGGTCGGCGAAGCCGAGCGCGATGGCATCCGCTCCGTCCATGGTGGCGCCGGTGAGGCCGAAGTACTCGCCGAGGCGACCGGGAGCGTGCCCGAGCAGCCAGGTGCCGCCGACGTCGGGCGTGAATCCGATGCGAGTCTCCGGCATCGCGAGTCGCGATCGTTCGGTGACCACCCGCACCGCCGCGTGACCGGCGAGCCCGATGCCGCCGCCCATCGTGATGCCGTCGGCGAACGCCACCACGGGCTTCGGGTACTCGGCGAGCGCGGCGTTCATGGCGTACTCGGCGCGGAAGAACTCGCCGGCGCGCTCGGGCTCCCCGGCGCGGATCTGGTCGTAGAGGGCGCGCACGTCTCCGCCGGCGCACAGTCCCCGGTCGCCCTCGCCGTCGATCAGCACGGTCTGGATGTCGCTGTCGGTGCGCCACATCTCGAGAGCTGCGGTGATCTGCCGGATCATTCCGAGATCGAGCGCGTTGATCGCGCGGGGCCGGTTCAGGGTGATCCGTCCGAGGGAGTTCTCGGTGCGGACGAGGACGTGCTGCGTTGCTTCGGCGTCTGTCACGATCGCCAGGCTACCCCGCCGGGGCGGAGTCGGCGGATGCCGGAGACCGGCGTAATCGGCAGGTCAACCGGCGAAATGCTGGGATTTCCGCAAAGATGGTGAGAACTGCCCTGATCAGAGAGGTCACGATGCACGACGGACAGGTGCTCGAGTTCACGCGGGTCACGAAGCGCTTCGGCGCCGTGACGGCCGTGTCCGACCTCTCTGTGCGCGTGGAGCCGGGAGTCGTCACCGGCTTTCTCGGACCCAACGGCGCCGGCAAGACCACATCCCTGCGGATCCTGCTCGGGCAGATCCGCCCCACCTCGGGCACCGCGACGATCGGCGGAGTGAACTACTCCGAGCTGCGTCACCCTGCCCGCGCGATCGGAGCCGTCCTCGAAGAGGCGGCGTACCGCCCCCGTCGCACGGCGGCCCGGCAGCTGCTGATCGCCGCGAAGGCCAACGGCATCCCCGCGTCGCGCGTGGACGAGGTGCTGCGTCTGGTGGGCCTGCAGGACGACGCCGACACCCGCATCGGCGGGTTCTCGCTGGGCATGCGCCAGCGGCTCAGCGTGGCCACCGCCCTGCTGGGAGACCCCGGTGCCCTCGTGCTCGACGAGCCGGCGAACGGCCTCGACCCGGAGGGCATCCGCTGGATGCGGCTGCTCATGCGCCGCCTCGCCGACGAGGGGCGCACCGTGCTGGTGTCATCGCACGTGCTCAGCGAGATCGAGCAGGTCGCTGACAACGTCGTGGTGCTCTCGAAGGGCAGCGCGGTGTACTCGGGCAGCATCGACGACCTGGCCGATCCGACCGGCGGCGCCGTGGTGGTCGACGCGCACGACCGCGCCGCCCTCACGACGGCGCTCGCCCAGGCAGGGCTGCGGTACGACGTGCTGCGGTCGGGGCTCACCGTGCGCGGGTCGGATGCCGCGACCATCGGCGCCGTCGCGGCTGCCGCGGGCGTCGCGCTGACGACGTTGCAGCAGCGCGGGCCGAGCCTGGAGGAGGTCTTCCTCGACCTCGTGTACGGACGCCGGGCCGACAGCCCTCGTCTCGACGAGGTCGCGAACCCCGTGGCGCACGCGCCGTCGTCAGCGCCGGATGCCGTCGCCGCCGGTGACCAGGCGCTGATCACCGGCGCCGTGTCGACGGCCGGCGCGAGTGCCGTGGCAGCTGGTGCGGGCGCGGGTACGGATGCCGAGCCGGCGAGTGTTCCGGATGCCGCGGCTGAGGAGGCTCCGGATGCGGGGAATGCCGGCGTCGTCGCCGACGAGGCGGATGCCGAGGGCGAAAGCGCAGCGGATGCCGAGCCGCACGCCACCGCCGGCGCTGAGACCACCGAGGCAGAGCCGGACGAGGCAGAGCCGGACGAGGCGGAGCCGACCGAGTCAGAGCAGACGCCAGACCCGGCGCAGCCGCACGACCCGGTGCAGCCGCACGACGACTTTCTCAGCGCGCTGAGCGCGGTGCGCATCGACAGCTCCGAAGATTCCGAGCAAGGCGACGACACCGC
>JAPSIX010000070.1 GCA_031178475.1 Microbacterium sp.
CGGAACCTGCGCTCCGGCCGCACCGGCGCGATCGCTCTGGCATTGCCGGACCTCGGGCTCGCCTACTTCGCCGAGCTCGCGGCTCAGGTCATCCACGAAGCAGAGGCGGCCGGCGTCGTCGTACTCGTCGAGCAGACCGGCGCCGACCGCACGCGCGAGATGGACCTGCTGCGCAGCCCCCGACTCAAGCTCACCGATGGTGTGATCTTCAGCCCGCTCGGGATGGGGCAGGAGGATGTCGCCGCCCTCGACGTGTCGTACCCGATGGTGCTTCTCGGCGAGCGGATCTTCGGTGGACCGGCCGATCACGTCACCATGCGCAACGTCGAAGCGGCGCGCGCGGCCACCGAGTACCTTCTCAGCGCCGGGCGGCGACGGATCGCCGTCGTCGGCGCCCACGAGGGCGAGGTGATCGGCTCGGCCGCCCTGCGATTGCAGGGGTATCGCGAGGCGCTGGAGGCAGCCGGTGTCCCATACGACGACGAGATCGTCGGGTACACGACGCTGTGGCATCGCGCGAACGGCGCCGACTCGATGCGGGAGCTGCTCGGCCGCGGGGTGCAGTTCGACGCCGTGTTCGGTCTGAACGACACGCTCGCGCTCGGCGCCATGCGCGTGCTGCAGGAGGCGGGGCGCCGGATTCCCGAGGATGTCGCCGTGATGGGGTTCGACGGCCTCGACGAGGCCGCCTACTCGATCCCGTCGCTGACCACGGTCGACCCCGGGCGTGACTGGATCGCGCGAACCGCCGTGCGCACGCTCATCGAACGCATCGACGGCAGCGTCGACGGAGAGCCCCGCACGCTGCTCGCGGACTTCGGAATCCTGGCCCGCGAGTCCGCCCCGCCGGCCGGCTGACAGCGCTCAGAAAAAAGCGATTGACAGCCGGCATCCTTCGGCGTTAGATTTCTCTACAACGTTTACTACAACGTTGTAGAAGTAGTGGGATCGCCGACGGCCTCCGTGCGGCGACTCGACATAGGTGTCATTCCACCCGAGAGGAACACAGCACAATGAAGTCACGGATCCTGGCCACCGCGGGCGTCCTCGCCGTCGCGGCGGCATCCATCACCGGCTGCTCGAGCGGCAGCGCCGCGGGCGGCGACAGCGACAGCCTCACCTTCATGTTCCGCGGCAACGATGCCGAGAAGGCGGCGTACACCGCGGCCATTGAGCAGTTCGAGAAGGACAACGACGTCGACGTCAAGATGATCATGACGACGGCCGACGAATACAGCACCAAGCTCAAGGCGGCGATCACCGGCCGGCAGATCCCCGACGTCTTCTACGTCGACCCCGGGAGCGTCCAGGCCTATGTCAAGTCCGGCATCATCAAGGACATCACCGCCGCCGTCGAGAAGGACGTCGATCTCGACAACATCTGGGAGTATGGCGTCGACAGCTACCGCTTCGACGGCCAGATCATGGGCAAGGGCGCGATCTACGCGATGCCGAAGGACATCGGTCCGTTCTCGTTCGGCTACAACAAGACGATGTTCGAGGCCGCCGGGGTTCCGCTGCCCGACAAGGACAAGCCGTACACCTGGGACGAGTTCATCGACGTTGCGAAGAAGCTCACCCTCGACACCAACGGCGACGGCACTCTCGACCAGTGGGGCACGGGCCTCAACGTCCAGTGGAACCTGCAGTCGTTCGTCTGGTCGAACGGCGGCGACTGGCTGAACGAGGACCACACCGAGGTCACCGTCGACACCCCGGAGTTCGCCGAGGCGCTGCAGTACTTCGCCGACATGTCGAACGTGGCGAAGGTCACCCCGTCAACCACCGACGCTCAGACGCTCGACACGTACCAGCGGTGGATGCAGGGACAGATCGGGTTCTTCCCGGTCGGCCCGTGGGACGTGCCCACCTACGAGAAGCTCGACTTCGAGTGGGACCTGATCCCCTACCCGGCCGGCTCCACCGGTGAGACCGCCAGCTGGATCGGAACGCTCGGCATCGCCGTCTCGGAGACGTCGAAGAACCCCGACCTGGCCACGCAGCTCGCGATCTACCTGTCCACCGACGAGACCGCACAGCAGTCGCTGGTCGACGCCGGCGTGCAGATCCCCAACCTGAAGGACATGGCGCAGGACTGGGTCAGCTCCAGCACCCTCCCGCCGGCCAACAAGCAGGAGTTCCTCGACGTCGCGAACGACTACGGTCGCGCACTGCCGGCCGGCACCACCTACTCGGCCGAGTGGTACGACGAACTGTTCAAGAACATCCAGCCCGTCCTCGACGGCAAGCAGACCGCGGCCGACTACCTCGCCGAGGTGCAGCCGCGCATGCAGGACCTGCTCGACAAGGCGAACGCCGACGCCGGAATCGGCTGATCGCTCACCGGGGCCGGCGAGCACGCCGGCCCCGGACAGCATCCGCTCCTCCGTCTCACAGAACGAGGTGACAATGTCAACGACGACCGCCCGCCGCTCGCGACTGCATCGGCGCGAGCACCTGGCCGCCGCCGCCTTCATCGCGGTCCCCGCTCTCGGGTTCCTGATCTTCATCGCCTACCCGCTGCTGTTCGCCGTGTACGCGTCGTTCACGAAGTGGAACGGCCTCGGCGAGCCGGTACTCAACGGCGTCGACAACTACGTCCAGATGTGGAACGACCCGTACTTCTGGCAGGCCATGGGCAACACCGTGTTCATGATGATCGGCATCCCGATCGGCCTGATCATCTCGCTGCTGCTCGCGCTCGCCCTGAACCGCAAGATGCGCGGCACCACGTTCTTCCGCACGGTGTACTACGTGCCGGTGATCTCGTCTCTCGCTGCAGTGGCCATCCTCTGGCAGTGGGCGTACAACGGCGACTTCGGTCTGGTGAACCAGGTGCTGGCGTTCTTCGGCATCGACGGCCCGAACTGGCTGCAGAACGCCGAGACCGCGAAGCCGGCGATCATCATCATGGCCATCTGGAAGGGCCTCGGCTTCTCGATGCTGCTGTACCTGGCCGCGCTGCAGTCCGTCCCGCGTCATCTCTACGAAGCCGCCGCGATCGACGGTGCCGGCGCAGTGTCGCAGTTCCGGCACATCACGATTCCGATGCTGCGTCCGGTGACCTTCTTCCTCGTCGTCACCAGCATCATCGGCGGCGCACAGATCTTCATCGAGATCAACATCATGACCCCCACGGGAGGGCCCGAGTTCTCCACGGCATCCATCGTCTGGTACATCTGGCAGAAGGCGTTCAACTACCTCCAGATGGGCTACGCGACAGCGATGTCGGTCGTGCTGGGACTGCTGGTCTTCGTCATCACGGCGATCCAGTTCCAGGTCAACCGCCGCTCCCAGTTCTCCATCGAGTGAGGCAGCCATGACTCTTACACCCCCTGCCACGCAGCAGCCCGCACCCGCCACGATGGCCGCCGTCCTCCCCGAGACCCCGGCGTCCCGTCGGCGCCGTCGGATCGGTCGCCCGACCGGCAACTCCGCCGACCCGGTCGGCACGCGCTCGCGCTCGTATCGCACGATGAACGTGATCGTGACGATCATCCTCTCCATCGGCGGCATCGTGATGATCGCACCGCTGCTGTGGACGTTCAGCACCTCGCTGAAGACCAAGGAGGCGGTGTTCGCCCTTCCTCCGCAGTGGATCCCCGACCCGGTGCAGTGGGAGACCTATGTGCGCGTCTGGTCGGCCGGACCGCTCGCCAGCGGCATCTGGAACAGCATCATCGTCTCGGTGAGCGTGACGGTCGTGGGCACGATCAGCTCGGCCATCGCCGCGTTCGCCTTCGCCAAGATGCGGCTGCCGTTCAAGAACGTCGTGTTCCTGGCCATGCTGTCGGCCATCATGATCCCGTTCCCGACGATCATGATCCCGCAGTTCAAGATGTTCGCCGACGCCGGCATGGTCGACACCCTGTGGCCGCTGATCCTGCCCGGTCTGTTCGGCAACATCGTGATGATCTTCTTCCTGCGCCAGTTCCTCGACTCCGTGCCCGACTCGATCATCGAGGCCGCCAAGCTCGACGGCGCCGGTTACCTGCGGATCTTCTTCACCTTGATCTTCCCGGCGATCCGCCCCGCGATCGCCGCGCAGTTCATCCTCTGGTTCATGGCGGTCTGGAACGACTACCTCGGCCCGATCATCTACCTGAACTCCCCGGAGCGGCAGACGCTGCAGCTCGTCATCGCCAGCTTCAACGCCACCTACGCCAGCCAGACCGACTACCCGCTGATCATGGCGGCGTCGTTCATCGCGCTGATTCCGGTGCTCGTGGTGTTCGTGGTGTTCCAGCGGCAGATCATCGAGTCGGTCGCGCTGAGCGGATCGAAGGCGTGACATGACGACGCTCACCGACGACCCGCGCACCTGGGGCGCGCGCAACGCCCACGACCCGACCGTGGTCCGTGGCGACGACGGCCTCTGGTACATGTTCTCGACGGATGCCGCCGTCGGCGTCTCCGGAATTCCGGTCGGCGCCCACGTGCGCACCTCGCCCGACCTGGTCACCTGGTCGTTCCACGGCACCGCGCTCGGCGAGGTGCCCGCTCCGGCACGGGAGTGGTCGGGCGCGCAGGGCCTGTGGGCACCCGAGGTGGTGCGCTGGCCCACCGCCGACGGCACGCCGCGCTGGCACATGTACTACTCGGCCTCGACCTTCGGATCGCGCACATCGGCCATCGGTCTCGCGACGGCATCCGACCTCGCCGGACCCTGGACGGACCAGGGCATCGTCGTCGCGACCAGGCACGACCGCGACGCGCACAACGCCATCGACGCCGCCGTCGCCTTCGACCGTGCGGGGCGACCGTGGATGATCTACGGCTCGTTCTTCGGCGGCATCCACATCGTCGAGCTGTCGCTCGAGACCGGCAAGCGACTGCGCGACGAGCCCGGCACGCTGATCGCCCGCCGCCCATCGGAAGTCGACGGCGCGATCGAGGGCGCGTACGTGCAGTACCGGCCCGAAGAGGACCGCTTCGTGCTGTTCGTCTCGTACGACTCCCTCGTCGACACCTACAGTGTGCGCGTCGGCGCGGCCGACGAGATCACCGGGCCGTACCGCGACGCCGCTGGCGCCGACATGACCTCGCCAGATGCCGCGGATGCGGCGCGCGTGGGCACGAAGGTGCTCGGCGGGCACCGCTTCCCGGGCGGCACCGGGCTGATCGCGCCGGGTCACAACTCGGTCTTCACCGACGGCGACGCGACGTTCATGGTGCACCACGTGCGGCTCGCCGACGCTCCCACCCAGCACGAAGCGCAGATCCGCCGCGTGCACTGGACTGCCGGCGGCTGGCCGCTGGTCTCGCCCCACCCGTACGCCGGAGCGGATGCCGAGAAGTTCGAGCGTCCGGTGCCGGTGGACGGCCGCTGGCAGGCGGTGCGCTTCGCGCCGGAGACCGCCGAGCTGGTCGAGGCGGAGAGCGTGCAGCTGACCGCGCCGATCTCGACGGCGGGGGAGCCGGTGACCGGGACGCTCCGGCTCACGCACTTGCCGGCCGTTGAGCGAGGAGGGCAGCGACGAGATGAAACGCCGCGTCCGACGCAGGTCGAGCTGGACGGCGTCGTCTTCGGCGCCTGGGATCCGGTGGCCGCGCGCCCCGTGCTCGCCTTCTCTGGTATCGACGCCGACGGCGTGGTGTGGTCGGGATCGCAGGAGGTGGCGTCGTGAGCGTCGTTCCCGTGCCCGCCCGGGCGGACGCTGTCGAGAGCGTCGGATGGACCGGTCGGGTCATGCAGTACCTGCACGTCGCGACAGCCCTGATCGGTGTCAATCTGCTGTTCCTGCTCGGTGTGCTGCTCGGCTTCGGCGTGTTCGGGCTCATGCCGGCATCCGTCGCCGCGGTTGCCGTCCTGCGGCGCGGCGAGCTGCTCACCGGCACATCCGAAGACGGTCTGGTGCGCGCCTTCGCCCGCACCTATCGCGCCGAGTTCCTCCGCGCCAACCTCGCCGGGCTGCCGTTCGGGGTCGCCGTCGGGCTGCTGACCGTCGACGCCCTGCTGCTCCCGTCGCTGCGCGGTCCGGCATCCGCGGCACTGCTCGTGCTGACCGGGCTCGTGCTGCTCGGCACCGCTCTGAGCGGGGTGGTGACCGTGGTGCTTCTGTCGCGCTACGACGACCGTGCGCCTGCTGTGCTCCGCTACGCCGTGGTGCTCCCCGTGACATCCGTGCCGATGAGCATCGCCGTGATCGCGACGATCGCAGCGTGGGCGACCATCGTCGCCGTCTTCCCCGTGCTCCTCCCGCTCGTCGGAGCAGCCGTCCCGCTCGCGATCCTCGTCCGTCTCATCGACCGGCGGCTCGACCGCATCGAGCAGGCCGGCTGACCGGCATCCGATCCCACCCCCCAAAGACCCGCACCGTCGCCGCGCTGCGCCCAGCCGGCCCGTCCCAGAGAAGGAAACAACCCGTGACCACGACACGCATCACTGTCGACCGCTCGGCGGTCGTCGCGCCGATCGACCGCCGCATCTTCGGCTCGTTCGTCGAACACCTCGGCCGCTGCGTCTACGACGGCATCTACGAGCCCGGCCACCCGACAGCCAACGAGGACGGCTTCCGCATGGACGTCGTCGAGCTGGTCCGTGAGCTCGGCTCCACCACCATCCGCTACCCCGGTGGCAACTTCGTGTCCGGCTTCCGGTGGGAGGACTCCGTCGGCCCTCGGGAGAAGCGCCCGGTGCGCCGCGACCTCGCCTGGCACGCCCTGGAGACGAACCAGGTCGGCGTCGACGAGTTCGCCCGCTGGCTGAAGCTCACCGGCTCCGAACTGATGATGGCGGTGAACCTCGGCACTCGCGGCATCGAGGCGGCCCTCGACCTGCTCGAGTACTGCAACCACCCGTCGGGCACGGCGCTCAGCGATCAGCGCATCGCCAACGGCACCCCCGAGCCGCACGACATCCGCATGTGGTGCCTGGGCAACGAGATGGACGGGCCGTGGCAGACCGGCTACATGACCGCCGACGACTACGGCAAGATCGCCGCCCGCACCGCGCAGGCGATGAAGGCCGCCGACAAGGACCTCGAGCTCGTCGTGTGCGGATCTTCGGGCTCGTCGATGCCGACCTTCGGCGACTGGGAGCGCACGGTGCTCGAGCACTCCTACGAGCACGTCGACTACATCTCCTGCCACGCGTACTACCAGGAGCGCGGCGGCGACCTCGACTCGTACCTGGCCTCGTCGGTCGACATGCAGTACTTCATCGAGACCGTGGTGGCGACCGCCGACCACGTCGGCAACAAGCTGAAGTCGAAGAAGAAGATCAAGCTCTCGTTCGACGAGTGGAACATCTGGTACCTCGACGAGCACCGCGAGTCGGACGAGGTCAACGACGAGTGGCGCTACGCGCCTCGGCAGCTCGAGGACGTCTACTCGGTGGCGGATGCCGTCGTGCTCGGCAACCTGATGATCACGCTGCTGAAGAACCACGACCGGGTCGCGAGTGCTTCGCTCGCACAGCTGGTCAACGTGATCGCGCCGATCATGACCGAACCGGGCGGCGACGCCTGGCGCCAGACCACGTTCTTCCCGTTCTCGGTCACCTCGCGCCTGGCACGAGGCGAGGTGCTGAAGCCCCGGATCGACGCGGGCACCTACGAGACGGCCGTGTACGGCACTGTTCCGCTCGTCGACGCCGTCGCCACCACCGACGACGAGGCATCGGCCGTGTTCCTGGTGAACCGCAGCCGCACCGAGTCGATCGAGGTGCGCATCGACGTCGCCGAGCTGAACGCGACGCGCATCGCCGAGGCCGTCACGCTGTGGGACGACGACGTGTACGCGAAGAACACCCTCGAGAACCAGAACCGCGTCGGTCTCAAGCAGCTCGAGGGCGCGGCGCTCGAGGGGGGCGTGCTCACCGTCACCCTCCCGCCGGTCTCCTGGTCGGCGCTCGCGCTCGCGTGATGATCCGCCCCGCGCGCCTCGCCGGCGCCGTCGCCGCGACTCTGCTCGCGGTGGTGGCGCTGGCGGGGTGCGCACCGGCATCCGCTGTCTCCGTCGCGGAGCCCTCCGGCGACGTGTACGTGCACGACCCCGCGTACGTGCACGGCGCCGACGGTGAGCATTCATACGTCTACTCGACCGGCAACGGCTCGGTGTCCGACGGCAACATCCAGATCCGCCGTGCAGGCGCCGACGGGGTGTGGGAGCAGGTCGGTGCAGTGTGGGACGTCAAACCGGCGTGGCTGGAGGAGCGCATCCCAGGGGTGGCCAACCTGTGGGCTCCCGAACTCTACGAGCACGACGGCACCTGGTACCTCTACTACTCGGCATCCACGTTCGGCAGCAACGTCTCGCTCATCGCTCTGGCGACGAACACCACGCTCGATCCCGACGACCCCGACTACGAGTGGGTCGATCGCGGCGAGGTGATCGCGTCGGAGGGCACCGACTACAACGCCATCGACCCGGGCATCGTCGAGGACGCCGAGGGGGTGCCGTGGATGTCGTTCGGCTCGTTCTCGAGCGGCCTGAAGATCGTGCGGCTGGAGTGGCCCAGCGGGTTGCGCGCCGACGACGAGGAGCCGATCACGATCGCCGATCGCGGCCTCGTCGAGAACGCGATCGAGGCGCCGTTCATCCTGCCGCACGACGGCGCCTTCTACCTGTTCGCGTCTCGCGGCTTCTGCTGCAAGGGCGCGGACAGCACCTACGAGATCATCGTCGGGCGGTCAGTTGCCGTCACCGGGCCCTACCTCGACGCCGACGGTGGTGAGCTGACCGACGACGCGGGCACCGTCGTGCTGACCACTCAGGGCGACCGCATCGGGCCGGGCGGCCAGTCGGTGTCCGGCGGCGTGCTCGCCTTCCACTGGTACGACGGCGCCGCCGACGGCATGTTCCGCCTCGGCCTGCTGCCGCTGCGCTGGGAGAACGGCTGGCCGCAGGTGGACTGGCGCGCCACCGGTCGTTGAGTGAGGTCGGCCACGCCGGCCGAGACGAAACGCAGTCACCCCCGAGGAGATATGAACGGCCCCGCAACCCCCACCGCCACCGCATCCGTCACCGACCGCCCGCTGCCGCTGAGCGCCGTGCGGCTCCGCGACGGCGGAATGCTCGGTGCCTGGCAGCTGCGCAACCGCACCGCCACGATCGCGCACTGCATCGCGCAGCTCGAGACCGGCGGCGCCCTGCCGAACATGCGCCGGGCCACCGGTGAGTACGACGGCGACTTCGTCGGGTTCCACTTCTCCGACTCCGACATCTACAAGGTGCTCGAAGCCATCGGCTGGGAGGCCGCGCGGAGCGACATCGCCGAGTTCCTGCCCTGGGTCGATGAGACCGTCGCCCTGCTCCGGCGCGCGCAGCGCGCCGACGGGTACCTGAACTCGTTCTTCCAGACCGTCGAGCCCGACCGGGTGTTCGCCGA
>JAPSIX010000267.1 GCA_031178475.1 Microbacterium sp.
TGCGCGACGGCTACCTGTTCGGCACCCGCCTGTTCCGCGACGCGGGATCGGATGCCGTCCGCACCCGCCTTCTCGGCCGGCCCGCGCTCATCGCCCGCGGCGCGGAGGCCGTGCACGTCTTCGGCACGCCCGGCCTGTTCGCCCGCTCCGGCGCCCTGCCGCCCTCGGTCGTGCACCTGCTGCAGGACGAGGGCAGCGTGCAGTCGCTGGAGGGTGACGCCCACGACATCCGCAAAACCCTGATGCTCGAACTCGCGCACGACGGCCGCGACCGCCTCGTCGAGCTGTTCGAGGAGGAATGGGAACGCGCCCTCGACCGCGAGCGCGGCACGCGCGTGAAGCTGATCGACCTCACCTCTCGTGTGCTGGCGCGCGCGGCGCTGCGCTGGGTGGGTGCAGCGGATGCCGTCGGCGACGAGACGCTCGCGAGCGACCTGCGCGTGATGATCGACCGCGCGTCCGCGATCGGACCGCTGAACTGGTGGGCGCGTCTTCGCCGCCTGCGTGTGGAACGCTGGGCAGCCGAGCGGATCGAGAACGCCCGCCGGGACGGCGACACCACCACGACTATCGGGCGACTGGCGCACCACGTCGAGAACGGCGTTGCCCTGCCGACGGACGTCGCGGTCGTCGAGCTGCTCAACCTGCTGCGCCCGGTTGTCGCCGTCGCCCGGTTCATGACGTTCGCCGGTCACGCCCTGCACCGGCATCCGGAATGGCGCGAGCGGCTGCGCGGTGGGGACATCGAGCCAGCGGCCTGGATCGCCGAAGAGGTGCGCCGCTTCTACCCGTTCTTCCCGATGATCGCCGGCGTCGCGACGTCTGGTTTCGAGTTCGCCGGGCAGCGGTTCCAGAAGGGGCAGTGGATGCTGCTCGACCTGTACGGCACAGACCATTCTCCGGCGCTCTGGGAGCATCCGAACTCGTTCGACCCCGAACGATTCGCCGTCGCCTCGCCGCACCGGATCGTCGCGCAGGGCGTCGGAGATCCGACATCCGCTCACCACTGCCCCGGCGAGCGGGCGACCCACGATCTGCTCGCATCCGCGGTGTGGCTTCTCGCGACCGGACCGATGTACCGGGTACCCGAGCAGGACCTGCGGATCAGCCTGCGCCGCATGCCTGCGCAACCGCAGAGCGGGATGCTGATCGAGCTCCCCGCCTGACCGGCGCTCGTCCCCGCCTCAGCGGGTGAGAACGCCGATGGCGTCGTCGAAGACGAGCGTCTGGGCGACCTCGACGGCGCGGTCGTACCGCCTACCGCGGAGTACGACGAACACCGCCCCGACGACGTCGACGAAGCCGGCGACACGATGCCCGTCCAGCACGACGTAACGCTCGGGCGCGACGCGCTCCCACCGCACCACCTCGCCGGGGTCCGGCTCTTCCGGCGCCTGGCGGGTGGGGAGTTCCTGTAATGCGGGCAGAGCATCGGCCGTGACCCTGTGCAGATCGATCAAGACCATGGCACCCTCCTTGAACCATCTCCAGGATGGAGCAAGGAATCAGTCCTGTCTCAGGGGTTGATTCCGGGGGCCGGAGGGGGTAGCAGGGTCCGCGGCCCTCGATCGGTCGGTGCGGGTCAGGGGCCTGCGGGTCAGTGACCTGCGCCGAGGTTTCCCGTGAGGCGCTGATGGAAGGCGGCAGCAGTCTCGTTCAGGCCGAGCAGCTCCACACTCTTCCCGTGTCGCTCGTACTTCGTGACCACGGCGTCCAGCGCAGCGACCGTGGAGGCGTCCCAGATGTGCGAGCGTCGCATGTCGATCACGACGCGCTCCGGGTCCTCCGAGTACTCGAACTGGGTGGTGAGGTCGTTGCTCGACGCGAAGAAGAGCTCCCCGATGACCTCGTAGTGCGCCGTCTCCCCGCTCTCGTCCGCGCTGACCGTCCGCGTGACCGTGACGAAATGGGCGACGCGACGCGCGAACATGACCATGGCGGCGAGCACGCCGAGCACCACGCCGATGGCGAGGTTATGGGTCCACACGGTGGCGATCACGGTGATCAGCATCACGGCCGTCTCGCTCTTCGGCATCCGCCGCAGTGTGGACAGGCGGATGCTGTGCCAGTCGAACGTCGCGACAGACACCAGGATCATCACAGCGACGAGCGCCGCCATCGGGATGATGCTCACGACATCGCCGAGCGCGAGCACGAGGATGAGGAGGAACACGCCGGCAAGGAAGGTCGAGATCCGTGTGCGTGCCCCCGACGCCTTCACGTTGATCATCGTCTGCCCGATCATCGCGCACCCGCCCATGCCGCCGAAGGCGCCCGAAAGCACGTTCGCCACGCCCTGGCCCCAGGCCTCACG
>JAPSIX010000268.1 GCA_031178475.1 Microbacterium sp.
ACCAGCCCCATCGCAGCGGCGGCGAACGGGAGCGACGCCGCGGCGGTGATCGCCGAGACGATCAGCGGGGCGACCGCGCCACCGGCATCCGTCAGCGTCCGCCACGAGCCGAGGAAGGTCGCCGGCTCCCGCTCCGGCGCGAGATCGGCGCCCAGTGTGAGCAGGATGCCGCTGGAGAGCCCGTTGCCCACTCCGAGCACACCGGCCAGCAGACCGAACCACAGCGTGGCGGCGTCGAGATCGTGCGTGATCGACAGGGCCAGGAATCCGGCGCCCATGAGCAGCATCGCCGGCATCGCCGCCCACAGCCGCCCGAACCGGTCCATCACCTGCCCTGACGCGTAGAACAGGGCGAAGTCGATCGCGCCGGAGACGCCGATGACGAGCGCGATCGTCTCGGAGTCCAGCCCCAGCGACACGCCCCACAGCGGCAGCACGACCTGGCGCGCCGAGCGCACCGCCGACAGGCACGCCGCCGACATTCCGATCCTGGCCAGCACGCGCCGGTACTCCCACATCGTGCGCAGCACGCCGCCGCCGGTGGTGGGCACCGAACCGGTCACTGGTTCACCGGTGTCCTCCGCGACGGCGGCGCCAGTCGGCTTCGTGATCGCCGGCATGGTCTTCTCGGGGTCGGGACCGAACAGCACCAGCAGCACCATGAGCCCCAGACATGCGAGGAAGAACCAGATCGCCGACACTTCGGTGCCGAAGATGCGGATCAGCGCCGCCGCAGCGAACGGCCCGACGAACATTCCCAGGCGGAAGCTTCCACCCAGCAGCGACAGCGCCCTCGCCCGCACGTGCGGGGGAACGCGGGTGGTCATGAACGCGTGCCGGGCAAGCCCGAACGCGGCCGCGCAGAACCCGATCACGAACACGGCCGCGGCGAACAGGCCCAGCGACGGCGCGACCAGAGCTCCGAGCGCAGCGAGCATGGTCACCAGCCCGGCGATCGTCATGGTGAACCGCTCGCCGATCTTCGCGACGACCCATCCGGCGGGGATGTTGCCGCACAGCTGCCCGACGACGAGAGCGGATGCCACCAGCGCGGCCCCCGCGACATCCGCGCCGAGCCGGGTGGCGAGCACGGGGATCAGCGGCACGACGGCGCCCTCGCCGAGCGCGAACAGAACCGTCGGCAGGTACACCATCGGACCGAACCGCCGCAGAACCGTTCCCGCACTCGTGCTCACGAGCACCACGCTACCGCCCGGCCGTCGCGCCGTGAGAAGGCCGCGGCGCGCGGGGAGAGCGCCGCGCGATAGGCTGGACTGCCATGTTCGAACTCGATCTCTCCGCCGACATCCAGGCCCTGCGACAGACATTCGGCGACATCCGCGAGGTCGTCGACGTCAACTCCCTGCGCGATGACATCGCGCGCCTCAGCGAGGAAGCGGGCGCGCCAGACTTGTGGGACGACCCCGAGAAGGCGCAGAAGGTCACCAGCGCCCTCAGCCACAAGCAGACCGAGCTGAAGCGGGTCATGGAGGTCGAACAGCGACTGGATGACCTCGAGGTGCTCGCGGGCCTCGCCAACGAGATGCAGGACGAGGAGTCCGCCGCCGAGGTGCGCACCGAACTCGCCGCGCTCACCGAGACGATCAACCAGCTCGAGGTGCAGACGCTGCTCGACGGCGAGTACGACGACCGCGCCGCGATCATCACCATCCGCTCGGGAGCAGGCGGCGACGATGCCACCGACTTCGCCGAGATGCTCATGCGCATGTACCTGCGCTGGGCCGAGCAGCACAAGTACTCGGTGAAGGTGATGGACATCTCCTACGCCGAGGGCGCCGGCATCAAGTCGGCGACGTTCGAGATCGATGCGCCCTACGCGTTCGGCACGCTCTCTGTCGAGGCAGGCACGCATCGGCTGGCGCGGATCAGCCCGTTCGGCTCCGCCGACAAACGGCAGACGTCGTTCGCCGCGGTCGAGGTCATCCCGCTCATGGAGGAGGCGACCGAGGTCGACATCCCCGAGAACGACATTCGCGTCGACGTGTTCCGCTCGTCGGGACCGGGCGGCCAGTCGGTGAACACCACCGACTCCGCGGTGCGGCTCACGCACATCCCGACCGGCATCGTCGTGTCGATGCAGAACGAGAAGTCGCAGATCCAGAACCGCGCCGCCGCGATGCGCGTGCTGCAGACCCGCCTGCTGCTGCTGCAGAAGGAAGAGGAGGCCGCGAAGAAGAAGGAACTCGCCGGCACCATCACCGCCAGCTGGGGCGACCAGATGCGCTCGTACTTCCTGTACGGCCAGCAGCTGGTGAAGGACCTGCGCACCGGACACGAATCCGGCAACCC
>JAPSIX010000071.1 GCA_031178475.1 Microbacterium sp.
ACCCGCAACTCGCGAAGGATCAGGCGTTCCGCACGCGTTTCCGCCTCGAGGCGCAGGCGGCGTCACGGATGGCACACCCGTCGATCGTGCGGGTGTTCGACGCCGGCGACCCGGCGGCCCCTTCGACCGGATCAGGAACCGAGGATTCCGGAACTCAGGGGGCTGACGAGCCGTACATCGTCATGGAGCTCGTGCACGGCACCCTGCTCAAGGACGTCATCGCCCAGGGTCCCGTGCCGGTCGACGATGCGATCCGCTACGTCGACGGCATCCTCGAGGCTCTCGATTACTCTCACCGGGCCGGAGTCGTGCACCGCGACATCAAGCCGGGCAACGTGATGATCACTGAGAGCGGCGCCATCAAGGTGATGGACTTCGGCATCGCGCGTGCGGTGTCGGACTCGTCGTCGACCGTCGCGCAGACCACGCAGATCCTCGGCACCGCCGCCTACTTCTCGCCCGAGCAGGCCAAGGGCGAGCCGGTCGACGCCCGCACCGACATCTACTCCACCGGTGTGGTGCTCTACGAACTGCTCACCGGTCGGCAGCCGTTCCGCGGTGAGTCGCCCGTCGCGGTCGCCTATCAGCACGTCAGCGAGACTCCGATGCCGCCGACGGAAGTCAACGAGGAGGTGCCGCGGGTTCTCGACGCCGTGGCCCTGCGGGCGATGGCCAAGGACCCGTATCAGCGCTTCCCGGATGCCGCGAGCTTCCGAGCCGCGCTCGAGGGCGCCACCAGCGGTGAGACCCTCACCCGCAAGCAGCTCGGTGCGCTCACCAGCGAGCTGTACGGACCGAACCCGCGCCACGCGCAGGAGACAGCTCGGTCGCTGCGACAGCTGAGCACCGACACGACCATGACGCGCACCCAGTCAGGACCGCCCGTGGCGTGGATCTGGGCTGCGGTCGCTCTGCTGGCGGTGCTCGTGGTGTCGGTGCTGTTCTGGGTTGTCACGCTCAGCATGCGGCCGCCCGAGGTGCCGAGCACGTCACGAACCGTTCCCAACGTGGTCAACTTCACGTCAGCCGAGGCGGAGGCCGCCCTGGACGATCTCGGGCTCGTGCCCGACATGCGCACCGAGGCGAGTGCGGAGTTCGAAGAGGATCACGTCATCCGCACGCTCCCCAACCCCGGAGCCAAGGTCAACGAGGGGGAGTCGGTCATCGTGTACGTCTCCACCGGAGCCGACACGGTCACCGTGCCGGTGCTCGAGGGCCTCTCCACCGAGGCCGCCAGGCAGGCCCTCGAGGACGCCGGGCTCGCCCTCGGCACGATCCGTCAGGAGAACGATCCCGCTGCCGCGGCCGGGACGGTGCTCGAGGCGAGTGCAGCGGCCGAGAGCGAGGTCGCGCCGGGCACGGTCGTGAACCTCGTCGTCGCGAACGGTCGCGTCATCCTGGATGACATGCGGGGCTGGTCGCTGGATGCCGCGCAGAAGCAGCTCGAGAAGCTGGGACTGACACCGGCGCTCACCGAGCTCGGCCCGTGCGCGGAAGGACAGACGCCCAACGTCGTCTCGGCCATGTCGGTCGCCCCCGGCGAGGTGAACATCCAATCCACGGTCGAGCTGCGCTACTGCGCGCCGGCCGACTGAACCGAGGCGAGCCAGTTCGCCAGCAGGCGGTGCCCGCTCTCGGTGAGCACGCTCTCGGGGTGGAACTGCACGCCCGAGATCGGCAGGCTCTCGTGCGCGACGGCCATCACCGTGCCGTGCTCGGCGCGCGCGGTCACGCGCAGCTCGTTCGGCAGGTCGGCTTCACTGAGGGCGAGCGAGTGGTAGCGCCCGGCGGCGAACGGCGAGCGGATGCCGTGGAACAGCGCCGAACCGTCGTGCGTCACCTGCGACACCATGCCGTGCATGAGCTCGGGGGCTGAGGTGACCGGCGTGCCGAAGGCCGCCCCGATGGCCTGGTGACCCAGGCACACGCCGAGCAACGGCATCCGCATCTCGGCGGCGAGCCGCACCACGTCCACCGACGCTCCGGCATCGGCCGGGGAGCCGGGGCCGGGTGAGATGAGCACGGCGTCATGCCGCGGTCGTAGCGAGGTCCATGCCGCGTCCAGGTCGCCGACGTCGACGGCATCCGCCTCGACCATGCTCACCTGCGCCCCCAGCTCACGCAGGTAGCCGATCAGGGTGTGCACGAAGCTGTCGTGGTTGTCGACCACCAGCACGCGCGGAGTCATGCCAGGTCGACCTCCGCCGGGGTGATCAGCGGGCTCACCCACGGGAACACGTGGAAGAACAGGGCGTAGAGCACGGCGGCGACGAGCAGCAGCAGGATGAGCAGGCGCACCCACCAGGGCCCGGGAAGCATCCTCCACAGTGCGGCGTACATCAGCGGACTCCCTCGGTTCCGGACGGCGGATCGGTCAGCGACGCGGGCGGCCCCTCGGCACGCGGCTGGAACGAATCGAACACGCCGTAAGCGACGATCCGCTCGGCCAGCGAGTACAGCGGCGAGCACGCGGTGAGGGTGATGTACCGTTCGCCGGTCTGCACACCGGGCATCTGGGGCACATCCAGCAGCACGTCGACCTCGTCGGGGGTGACGTACTCCAGGGTGCGGAAGCGGTAGGTGTACCACCCGCCGGGTGTCTCGACGACGATGGCGTCATTGAGACGCAGCTTGTCGATCTGGTTGAACGGCTTACCCCACGTGGTCCGGTGTCCGGCCAGCGAGAAGTTGCCCACCTCGCCGGGCATGTCGGACTGGGTGTACAGTCCGATGCCGATGTCGTCGAGGGTGCGCGCGCGGCTCGTCCCGCCGGCGATGTTCTTGATGTAGTCCTCACCGAATCGGGGGATGCGCATCTGCGCGAAGACCTCGGCGTCGGCCGGATGCGGCAGGATCGGGGGCTCGTACCAGACCGTGCCGTCCTCGGTCTCGACGAGCGGCGGCGGCTCGGGCGGCGGTGCCTCGGCCCACTGCTCGACGATCGCGGCCCCCTCGGCGTTCTGCTGGGCGTCGATGATGATGTCGCCGATCCACATCTGCCAGCCGACGAACAGCATCACGATGACCCCGGCGGTGAGCAGGATCTCGCCGAGGACGCTCGTGAACGTCGCGCCTGAGCGCCGTCGCGCCGGGCGCGCGTGAGACGCTGCGGTCATAGGGAGAAAGTCTACTTGCCGCACTAGACTGGGCGGCATGGCACGATCTCGCGTACCCGAAGAGCCCGTCGAGCGCCCCGAAGGCGAAGAAGCCCCCAACGCCGTATGGTTCAAGCCCGTCATGGTCGGGTTCATGCTGCTCGGCCTGGTGTGGATCCTGGTGTACTACATCTCGGGGCAGCAGTTCCCGATCCCCGGGATCACCGTTTGGAACCTCGCCATCGGCCTGGGCATCGCCCTGATCGGCTTCCTCATGACGACTCGCTGGCGGTGACCCGCGGCATCCGCTTCTCCGGCGCCCTCTCACGACAGTGAGGGGGCGCCGTCTTCATGCGGATGCCGACCTTGAATCACACCCGTGTAATTCTCCCCAGCTGGGGATAGACCTGTGGATAACTCACAGCATCGAGCGGATCACCATCGGCGGAACGACCGCGACGACGACCAGCAGCAGCACCACGAGCGCCGCCAGCAGCAGGATCTGCCACACGCGCTGGTTGTGGCGGCGGGTGCGCGCGTAGATCAACCCGATCAGCGCACCGACCGCGGCACCGCCCAGGTGCGCCTGCCAGGCGATGTTCACGTTGTAGCCGGGGATGAAACCGATGACGAGGTTGATCGCAAGGATCACCAGGATGCCGCGGATGTTCGCGCCGATGTGCCGGCCGATCACCAGCAGCGCTCCCATCAGCGCGAAGATGCCGCCCGAGGCGCCGACCGTGGCGGATAGGGGGTCGATGCAGGCGACGGCCACCGAACCGCCGAGGCCGCCGATGAGGTACAGCGCGAGGAAGCGCCAACGTCCGAGCATCGGCTCCAGACTGCGCCCGATCATCCACAGCGCCAGCATGTTCAGCAGGAAATGCATGATGCCGCCGTGCACGAGCATCGCCGTCAGCAGCCGCCACGGCTCGAACGACAGCCCGGCGAGGTCGGGGTAGAGGTACGGAGCCCAGAACAGCAGCAGGCCGGTGATGTCGACGAACGGGCCGAGCAGCATCTGCAGCACGCCCACCACTGTCGTGATCGCGAGGATCGCGTATGTGACGATCGGCCGGCCGTCGGCGGCGACAGCACTGCCCCACGCGCGGCGGGCGCGGCGCTGCGCCGGCGTCGCCGACTTGCGCTCGCTCTTCATGCACTCCGGACAGATGACGCCGACCGGTGCCTGCGTCTGGCAGTCCGGGCAGATGGTGCGCAGACACCGCTGGCAGAGCACGAAGCTCTGCCGATCCGGATGCCGGTAGCAGAAGTTGTCGCGATTGCTCGTGAACTCAGGGTTGGACATCCGGATCGGCTCGTGCTCTGCGGGCGAGCCGTCAGTTGGCGACGACGTCGATCGAGTGCAGCACCACCGGCTCGACAGGCCGGTCGCCCGCACCGGTGGGCACAGCGGAGATCGCGTCGACAACCGTGCGCGACGCGTCGTCAGCGACCTCGCCGAAGATCGTGTGCTTGCCCTGCAGCCACGGCGTCGGGTCGGTGGTGATGAAGAACTGCGACCCGTTGGTGCCCTCGGGCTTGCCGGTGATCGCGTTGCGGCGCAGACCGGCGTTGGCCATGGCGAGGATGTAGGGCTCGTTGAAGTTCAGCTCGGGGTGGATCTCGTCGTTGAAGTTGTAGCCGGGGCCGCCGACGCCCTGACCGAGCGGATCGCCGCCCTGGATCATGAAGTTCGGGATGATGCGGTGGAAGACGACGTCCTTGTAGAGCGGTCCCTCGCCGGGGCGGCCGGTCGCCGGGTCGGTCCACTCCTTGGACCCGTCAGCGAGGCCGACGAAGTTCGCCACGGTGTTGGGGGCGTGGTCGCCGAACAGGTTGACGACGATGTCGCCGTGGTTGGTGTGCAGGGTTGCGACGTGCGAAGCGTGAGGCATGAACTCATTCTCGCAGAGGCGACCTGGGGCGGCGGCGTATTCTGGCCGAACGCGAACAGGATTGCCAGATCCCTGCTGGCATCCAGTCAGGTCTGGTTAGATGAAGCCTGAACGACTCCGACCGACGGGAGAGCAACGTGAACCTCAGCCGTAAGCGCAAGAAGGAATTGCGAAAGCTTCAGCAGAACGCGGGACGACTGTGGGAGTCGCAGCAGGTTCTCGTCAACCACGCCGCTGACATCGCACGCGAAGCCGGCCGGCAGCTCGGCCACCTGAACCGCGAGCAGGTCGTGCCGGTGGTGCAGGACTCCTACAACCGGCACCTCGCCCCCACCGTGCAGCGGAGCATCAAGGTCGGCAAGCACGTCGTCGACGACAAGGTCGTGCCCGTCGTCGGCGGTGTCGTCGGTACCGCGATGTCGGCATGGGACGTCGCCAACACCAAGCGCCACGAACTGCTGGGCCACAAGCCGGCCCCGAAGAAGAAGAAGCGCGGCCTCGGTTCGATCGTCGCCATGGTGCTCGGCATCGCCGCTGCCGCCGGTGTGGTGCTGGCCGCATGGCAGGCGCTTCGTGCCGACGATGAGCTGTGGGTCGCGGACGACCCGCTCTCGCCGCCCAACGTGTGACCGACCCGCACACGCGCGTCCGCGCCGCGGCATCCGCTCGTCATCTCGAGATCGAGATCGTCGAGCGGCCCGCGGCGCGCAGTCTGCGTGAGGCCGCCACACTTCTCGGCATCGCGGCGTCAGACATCGTGAAGACTCTGGTCGTGAAGAGGGCGGACGACACCTACCTCTTCGCGCTCGTGCCGGGTGGCCGCGCCATCTCGTGGCCGAAGCTGCGGAAGGTCGTCGGAGTCAACCGTCTGCGCCTGCCCGAGCCGGAGCTCGCCCTCGCCGCGACCGGGTACGAGCGCGGCACGATCGTCCCGATCGGCAGCACGACCGACTGGCCCGTCTACGCCGATGAGTCCATCCGCGGCCGGCGCGTCGCCATGGGAGCCGGTGAACACGGCTACAGCCTGTTCGTCGACGCTGATGAGTTGCTCCGCGCGTACGACGCCACGGTGGCAGACATCTCCGAACCGGAGTAGGCCGGCTGGTCACGCGCGCAGCTTCGCCATCCGCAACGCGATGTCGACCAGCCGCACCCGCTGCAGACCGTCGATCTCGTCGAGACCGAACCACGCGGCCATGTCGGTCGAGCCGTTCTGCTCGAACCGCAGCGATCCGGCGACGACGCGTGCGCGATAGACGATCCGCAGGGTGTGCAACGGTGATCCGCTGCGGTGGATGCGCTGGTTGGCGGGAATGACGCGGGAATGGATGCCGATCAGCTCGGTGGTCTCGACGGAGAATCCGGTCTCCTCGCGCACTTCGCGGCGCATCGCGACCTCCGGATCCTCACCGGGCTCGAGACCGCCTCCGGGCATCGTCCATGCGACGCGTCGGCCCTCGATCCAGCGCGCGAGCAGCACACGGCCATCGTCATCGGTGACGACCGCGTACGCGGCGACGCGCAGGTCCATGGCTCAACAGTAGCCAGGCGACGGGGATGGCGCCCGGCATCCGCCCACGAAGGGCGTCGCGCGGGGTGCTGAAGATCAGTCCTGACGCACCTCGGACGGGCCGATGTGCTCGGGGGTCAGCAGGATGCCACCACTCGTGTTCGCGGAGCTGGACAGTTCCGCCAGCCACTGCTGGCTGAGCTGCGGGACCTCGCTCTCATCGAACACGAAGCGCAGCGGGATCGACGGGTGCAGCCACAGGGTCGAACGCCCAGGCGCGCCCGTCTCATGATGACGCCACGAGAGGGTGAAGCTCTCGTTGCGACGCAGCTTCGTAGCGATCACGACCTTCAGATGAGCCAGCGTGCGGTCATCGATCTCGATCGGATCGGGGAAGTTGCCATAGAAGATGAGTCCCATTTGTGATAAACGTACGGCTCCCGCGACGGCCGACCTGACCAAAGCGGCGCCGTGACGACGGAAGGCGAAAGCAGTGTTCGCCCGGCGAACAGACGAGGTAGCCGATGCTCTGGGTCAGCCGCGTTCCAGGGTCTCGCGGGGCGTTCTGGCGTACGCCTCTCGGTATGCGGTGGCGAACCGCGTCGTGTTGCTGAACCCCCAGCGGCGGGCGATGGACGACACGGTGTCACCCGGGCCAGCATTGCGCAGGGCGCGATGGGCGCCGTCGAGACGCACCCGGCGCAGGTACGCGGTGGGAGTCGTGTCGAGACTGCGTCGGAAGGCGTACTGCAGACCGCGGGTGGAGATGTGCACGGCTGCCGCCACGTCGTCGACGGTGATCGGTTCGTGCGCGTGAGCGTCCATGTACTCCACCGCTCGGCGCACGACGGCCGGCGCACTCAGGCGGGGCTCGCTCGCCAACGCATCCGAGAACGTCGACGGGAACGTGCTGAGCGTGGTCATCACGGCATGCCGGGTGAGGGTCGTCTCGATGAGCGGGTCGTCCTCGGCGGCGGCGAGGGCGTGCATCACGTAGTTGAACGTACGGTTCCAGTAACGCCCGGCGACGACATCCCGCGGCGAGGAGTCGGTCAGCCTCAGGGTGAGCAGCTCGTCGCCGGTGACCTGACGGGCCACCTCCTGCGCGGCGGCGCGGTCGAAGATGAAGGCGCTGACGTCGGCCGTGCCCTCCCAGTGCGCGTGGACCGCGGTGCCGTCCGTCGCCCACGGCTGCTCGGCGTCCAGGGTCGACCGCCCGGTGCTCACCCGCCCGGCCGCCGCGTCGACGCGGCACACCATGAGCTGGTCCTCGGGCTGGACTGCGGCGTCAACCGTGGCGGTCAGGGCGTAGCGAACGACCGCCATCCCGTCGACGGCGGCGGAGCGCCACCGGAAGCCGAACTTCTTCGGATCGATTCGCTGCACGCGTGCCGACGGCACGTACTGAGTCCAGATCTGCTCGACGTCGTTCACGTCGCGCGAGTCCATCCGGAGAATCTCCGCCAAGCCCACTCCTGCCCTGAGTTCATGCGGGCGCAACGAACGCCCCGATTACGATAAGCCGGTTGCGAGCGGACGCGGGCCGTGCTGGCTGGTGATCAGCCGGGAAACAGTGAAGGCCCCGCAGATGCGAGGCCTTCACTCACTGTCTCAACACAGTGTGGAGCCTAGGAGATTCGAACTCCTGACATCTTGCTTGCAAAGCAAGCGCTCTACCAACTGAGCTAAGGCCCCGTACGGTGCGAACACCGCGGGATTCCGCGAGCGGAGTGGGGCTACCAGGACTTGAACCTGGGACCTCTTCATTATCAGTGAAGCGCTCTAACCGCCTGAGCTATAGCCCCGTCAACCTCCAAGACTTTACCGGATGCTGACGGAAAATCCGAATCGAGGCGCTCAGCGCCCGCGGTGCAGTTCGATGCTGCCGGCCGACACCGATGCGACGATCGTGCGGGTCGCGTCGGGGGATTCGGAGAGGTCGCTGCGGATGGATCCGGCCTCCCGGGCCGTGCGCACGTCGTACTCCTCATCCGGCACCGTGAGCGCCAGCGAGCCGGCCGCCACCGTGAGCGTGACCGCGTCGGGAGCGGAGGTGAGTTCCGAGACCAGTCGGCCGGCGCTCACATGGAAGTCGGCCTCGGTCACACCGTCCAGGGAGATGTCCGCGCGCCCGGCTGTGAGCTCGGCATCGACGGTGGTGGCCGAGCCGTCCAGGCTGAGGGAGCCGGCGCCCACTTCGACCGTCACGGCGCCGAAGTCGCTCTCGACGTCGAGCGCCCCGGCAGCGAGCAGCAGGACGGCATCCGACCCGCGCAGCTCATCGGGCAGCACGAGCGTGGCCGTGGTGCCGGCGCGCATCCAGTCGCCGCCGAACCAGTTCCAGCGGTGCTCGGGTCCGCTCACCAGCAGCCGGTCCCCGTCGCGATCGAGCCTCCAGCTCGCGGCATCCGTCCCGCTCACGTCCAGTCGTGCCTCGTCGTCCTCGGTGAAGCGGACGGTGAGATCCGCTCCGTCGACATCGACCTCCACGCTGTCGACGCCCGCGACATCGGCGGTGCGCGTCTCGTCGCCGCGGCTGAGCTGCGCGACGCCGGTCACGGTCGCCGAGGCGGCCGTGCCGAGCAGAATCGCGCCGCCGATCGCGGCGGTGACCACGGTGATCACGCCGACGCCTGCTCGGGTTCTGGTGGTGTTGTTCATCGCATGCCTCCTGGGCGGTTCGGGGCGGATGCCGTGTTCTGCACGGCGCCTCCGACGTTCTCGATGTGCGCGAGCGCCGCCAGCACTCGGCGGTTGCCGTCCTCAGG
>JAPSIX010000269.1 GCA_031178475.1 Microbacterium sp.
GCCACGGCAACTGCATGCTGGTGGCCACCCAGCCGGCTGCGGCGGCGGCCATCAGCATCTGCCCCTGCCCGCCGATGTTGAAAAGCCCGGCGCGGAAGGCCAGGCCGACGCCGAGGCCCGCTGCGATCAGGGGTGTGGCGAAGGTCAGCGTCTGTGTGAGAGGGCGGATGCCGACCAGGAACGATTCGGCATTGACGTTGTAGATCGCGCCGCGGAACAGTGCGGCGTACGCACCGGAGACGGAGGACCACACGGCGGCGAAGGTGTCGCCCGGCCGGGAGAAGAAGTATCCCGAGGCGCGCTGCACATCGGCGTCCGTCAGCGCGATCATGATCGACCCGACGATCACGGCGGCCAGGACGGCGAACACCGAGATGATCGCGTTGCCGGTGACGACCCGCTGCAGCGCGATGCGCCACCGCGACGGCGCGACGGGGGCGTTCGGATCCGCGAGAGGGGGCTTCGTGTCGGTCGCGCTCATGCCAGGTCTCCGTTCATCCCGGACGCTGCGGCTGCGGCCGAGCCGGGAGTCATGCCCGCCATCATCAGGCCCAGTTCCTCACGCGAGGTGTCACCGGGCACGACGCCCACCACGCGCCCTCGGTACATCACCAGGATGCGGTCGGCGAGGGCGCTCACCTCGTCGAGCTCGGTCGAGATGACGATCACGGGCACGCCCGTGTCGCGGGTCTCGACGATGCGCTTGTGGATGAACTCGATCGAGCCGACGTCGACGCCCCGGGTGGGTTGCGCGGCGACGAACAGCGACAGCTCGCGGCTGAGCTCGCGCGCCAGCACCACCTTCTGCTGATTGCCGCCGGACAGCCGGCCGGCAGCCTGCCCGGGCCCCTGCGTGCGGATGTCGAACTCGGCGATCTTCTCGTGGGCGAACTCATCGAGCACCCCCAGCTGCAAGGTGCCGGCCTTCACGAACGGCGCCCCCTCGGAGCGGTCGAGCATGAGGTTCTCGGCGATCGTGAACTCCTTCACGAGCCCGTCGACGCTGCGATCCTCGGGGACGAAGCCCACCCCCGCGTCCAGGATGTCGCGGACGCTGCGGCCGACCAGTTCCTGGCCGTTGAGGCGAATGCTGCCTCGTACCCGGTGCTGCAGCCCCACGATCGCCTCGGTGAGCTCGGTCTGACCGTTGCCCTGCACGCCGGCGATCGCGAGGATCTCCCCGCCGCGGACTTCGAAGGAGGCGTCGTCGACGAGCACGGTGCCGTTCTGGTCGGTGACCGTCAGTGCCTCGACGACGAGCCCCGCGTCGCGCAGCTGCGGCTCGTCCTTGTGCACGGTGAGTTCCACAGCGCGGCCGACCATGAGCGACGCGAGCTCGGCGTTCGAGGCAGTGGGCGACGCCTCGCCGACCACCTTGCCCAGCCGCACGACGGTGATCCGGTCGGCGACCTCGCGCACTTCGCGCAGCTTGTGCGTGATGAACACGATCGAGGCGCCCTGCTCCTTGAGCTGACGCATGGTCGCCATCAGCTCGTCCGTCTCCTGGGGTGTCAGCACCGCGGTCGGCTCGTCGAAGACCAGCACCCTCGCGTCGCGGGAGAGCGCCTTGATGATCTCCACGCGCTGCTGCACGCCGACGGGAAGGTCCTCGACGAGGGCATCCGGGTCGACGTCGAAGCCGAAGCGCTCCGAGATCTCGCGCACCTTCGCACGCGCCGCCGCGATGTCGAGGCGTCCGCCGAACGAGGTCTCCTCGTGCCCGAGCATGACATTCTCGGCGACGGTGAAGACGGGGATCAGCATGAAGTGCTGGTGCACCATGCCGATTCCGGCGGCCATGGCGTCGCCCGGACCGGCGAAGTGCTGCACGGTGCCGTCGAGCAGGATCTGCCCCGCGTCGGCCTGGTACAGCCCGTAGAGCACGTTCATCAGCGTCGACTTGCCGGCACCGTTCTCGCCGAGAAGGCAGTGGATCTCGCCCGCTTGGACCGTGAGATCGATGTGGTCGTTGGCGATCAGCGGGCCGAACCTCTTCGTTATGCCGCGCAGTTCAAGCTTCATGTGGTCGATCCTATTCAGGCCCCGCCGAGGGCCCTGGCATCCGGGCGGAAACGAACCGAGGAGGCCGACAGCTGCCGGCCTCCTCGGTTACCTCGGGTCACTCGCTGAGGTAGGAGGTGACGGTGACGTCACCGTCGATGATCGCCTGCTTGAGAGCGTCGACCTCTTCCATCAGCGCTGTGTCGACCTTGTCCTCGAAGTTGTGCAGCGGCGCGATGCCGACGCCCTCGTTCTCGAGCGTGCCGATGTACGCCTCCGGTGCGAACTCGCCGTTCGCGCTGG
>JAPSIX010000072.1 GCA_031178475.1 Microbacterium sp.
GCCTCCGGACCGGTTGCCGAGCTGGACGTCGGCGTTGCCGGTGGGCGCCCTCGCCATGGACAGCGCCGCGCTGTCGTCCCTGGCTATCGCCGCCGTCGGGCAGGACCGCGGTACGGGCTCGCAGCACCGCGGCATCCGCGTCGATCCCGACCGCGTGCAGGCGTCTTTCGCCAGCGATCGGCTGCTGCGGATCGACGGCGTCGCGCCGACAGTGTGGGCGCCCCTCTCGGGATTCTGGCGCGTCGCTGATGGATGGGTGCGCACCCACGCCAACTACCCGCACCACGCCGAACGACTCACCGAGATGCTGGGCGTCAGCGTCAGCGCCACCCCCGACGAGTTCCAGACCGCGCTGCGCGGGTGGAAGGCGCTCGACCTCGAACAGAGCGCCGCCGAGCGCGGCGCGCTCGCGATCGCCGTGCGCACGACGGACGAGTGGCGCCGGCATCCCCAGCATCCGGTCATCGCCGGCGGCCCGGTGGTGCGACTGCGCGCTCACGGCGTCGCTTCGCCGCGCCCGTGGCGGAACGAAAACGGACTGCCGCTGGCCGGGGTGCGGGTGCTGGATCTGACTCGCGTGATCGCCGGGCCGGTCGCCAGCCGCGATCTCGCGCTGGCCGGCGCCGACGTGCTGCGTGTCGACTCCCCGCACCTGCCCGAACCGAGCTGGCAGCACTTCGACACCGGGCAGGGCAAGCGCAGCACGCTGCTCGACCTCGCCGACCCCGCTGCCATGGAGCGGCTGACCCGGCTGCTGCCGGACGCGGATGTCGTCGTGCACGGCTACCGCCCCGGAGCCCTGGCACGGTTCGGCCTCGACGCCGAGACGCTGAGAGCCCGGCATCCGGGGGTCGTCGTCGCGCAGCTGTCGGCGTGGGGCGACGAGGGGCCGTGGGGACGGCGGCGCGGATTCGACAGCCTGGTGCAGGCCGCAACGGGGATCGCCGTGCTGGAGAGCGGGGACGGCGGCGCGACACCCGGCGCGCTTCCCGTGCAGGCGCTCGACCACTCCGCCGGCCACTTCCTCGCCGCAGCGATCGCGACCGCGCTGCGACGGCAGCGCCGGCACGGCGGGTCCTACGAGGTCGCGATCACCCTCGCTGGTGTCGCCGAGGCTCTGCTGGTGGCAAAGCGCACCACGACTGGAGCGGCCGAGGCGACGGCACCGGACGCGCTCCCCCGCGTGACGGTACCGGTTACCGCGTCTGCCGGCGCGCCAGCCCGGACGGTGGAGTGCGCCCCACCGATCCTCGCTTTTGAGGGCGCGCCGCACGAATACGGGCACCCCCTGCACCCGTGGGGATCGGATGAGCCGGCTTGGGGCGGCTGATCAGCGCTCACTGGTGGCAGGCGGCCCCACGACGGCCGCAGCCTCCGGGGGGACCACGAGCACACCTTCGACGACGGAGATCGCGGGATCGGTCGCGAGCAGCACCTCGTCTGCGCCGACGGCGCGCTCGAACGGCCGCTCCCCCAGGTTCACGACGACGCTCAGGGGACCTCGGCCGAGCACGAACGCGCGACGGGACGGATCGTCGGCGGCATCCGTCCAGGCCCACAGCGACGCGAACGACGGATCCGTGAGCTCGGGGCGGGTGCGCCGCAGCTCGGCGAGAGCCCGGTACAGTTCCAGCAGGCGGGCGTGATCGCCCGTGCCTGCCTCGTCCCACTGGAGTTTCGAGCGGTGGAATGTCTCGGGGTCCTGCGGGTCCGGCACGAGGTCGGGGTCCCATCCCATGCGCTCGAACTCGGCGATCCTTCCCTTCGCGGTCGCCTCGCCCAGCCACTCCTCGGGATGCGAGGTGAAGAACTGCCATGGGGTGGATGCGCCCCACTCCTCACCTTGGAAGAGCATCGGGGTGCCGGGCGCGGTGAGTGTGAGCACCGCGGCCACCGCCAGTCGACCGAAGGGCAGCGAGGCGGAGAGCCGGTCGCCCGCGGCGCGGTTGCCGATCTGGTCGTGGTCCTGCGCGAAGGTCACCAGCCGCCAGACCGGCACGTCAGGCGGGATCGGGAGGCCGTGGTCGCGGCTTCGGAACGACGAGTACGTGCCGTCGTGGAAGAAGCCGCGGGTCCAGGTCTTGGTGAGGGCGTCGTCAGCGGCGAAGTCCGCGTAGTATCCGGCGGTCTCACCGGTGAGGGCGACGTGCAGCGCATGATGGTAGTCGTCGCTCCACTGCGCACCCAGCCCGTAGCCATCGGCTTCGCGGGGCAGGATGAGCATGGGGTCGTTCATGTCGGATTCGGCGATCAGCGTGAGCGGGCGGCGCTCGTGGGCGGAGAGCGCGTCAACCGCCTCGGCGAGCTCTTGGAGGATGTGCACGGGCTGCCCGTCCTTCAGCGCGTGCACCGCGTCGAGGCGCAGTCCGTCGACGCGGTAGTCGCGGAGCCACATCAGGGCGTTCTGCACGATGTAGGCGCGCACCGCAGCGTGGTCGAGGTCGATGGTGTCGCCCCAGGTGTTGCGAGAGCCCTCTCGCAGGTACGGGCCGAACTCGGGCAGGTGATTCCCGGACGGGCCGAGATGGTTGTAGACGACATCCTGCACAACGGCGAGGCCGGCGGCGTGGGCCGCGTCCACGAAGCGCTGATATGCGGCCGGTCCGCCGTACGCCTCGTGCACGGCGTACCAGAGCACGCCGTCGTACCCCCAGTTCCACTCGCCGTTGAACGCGTTCACCGGGAGCAGCTCCACATGCGTCACCCCGAGCCGCACCAGGTGGGGCAGCCGCTCGATCGCCGAGTCCAGCGTGCCTTCGGGCGTGAAGGTGCCGATGTGCAGCTCGTAGATCAGCCCGCCTGCCAGCTGACGCCCCGTCCACGCGTCGTCCGTCCAGCGGAACGCGGACGGGTCGTACCAGGCCGACGGTTCGTGCACGCCGCGGGGCTGACGGCGCGAACGCGGGTCGGCCCGCAGCTCGTCGCCGTCGCCGAGCACGAACCCGTACTCGTCACCGTCTGCGAGCGCCAGATCGCTCTGCCACCACCCGCCGCCGCCGCTCGTCATCTCCACGTCGACGGTGCCGGCGGCATCCGTTCGGCGCAGCCGCACCCGCTCGGCGCGGGGTGCCCAGACCTCGATCATCGTTGCGTCCTCTCCGGTCGGCGGTCGCCCATCTCGCTCAGGGGCGGCAGGTCAGGAGTGCCACGGGGTAGTGCACGAGCAGGTCGCTCAGCCGCAACCTGCCCCCGTCGAACTCGCGGCCGGTGAGCTCGTCGCGCCAGGTGCCGCAGCGGATGAGCAGTTCGGTTTCTGCCCAGCCGCCCCGACTCTCGAGACCGCGTGGCAGACGCGTTGCGACCGCCGCCGCGCCGCCACGGTCGAACGCGATGACATGGTCGGCAGCCGCACCCGCGGCCGTCAGCGGCGTGTAGTGGGTGAACAGCTCCGGCCGGTCGCGGCGCAGCCGCAGAGCGCGCGAGGTCACGAGCAGCTTGGCGGCGGCTGATTCGTCGACGGCCGGGAGTTCGGCCCCCGGGGCGTTGAGCTGCGCCAGCATCCGCCGTCGCTGGGCGAAGTCCACCGGTCGACGGTTGTCTGGGTCGACGAGCGAGGTCTCCCACAACTCCGACCCCTGGTACACGTCGGGCACACCCGGCCCGGCGAGCTGCAGCAGTTTGGCGGACAGCGAGTTCGACCAGCCGGCCGGTGCGATCTCGGCGACGAAGGCATCGACCAGCGAACGGGCGTCACCGAAGGCGGCATCCACGACGGCGTGCATGCGCTGTTCGAACGCGGCATCCGGATCCCACCAGTCGGTGCACTCCCCCGCTTCGCGCGCGGCCTTCTCGGCGTAGGCATGCAGCCGATCGGGGGTCGCGGGCCAGGAGCCGACGATCGCCTGCCAGAGCAGCGCATCGAACGGGCCGTGCCCGGTCGACGCCACCGCGCGCAGCCGGCGGAGCACGTCGGCCCATCGGTCGGGAATCTCGGCGAGCACGGCGAGCCGTGCCCGCACATCCTCGCCGCGCTTGGTGTCGTGCGTGCTGAGCGTCGTCATGCTGTGCGGCCACTGCGCTGCACGGCGAGCCTGCGCGGTGTGGAAGCCGTCGACCGAGAGCGAGAAGACTGATGGGTCGCCGCCGACCTCGGTCAGCGACCCCAGGCGGGTGTACCGATAGAAAGCCGTGTCCTCGACGCCCTTGGCCATCACGGGTCCGGCGGTCTGAGCGAACCGCCGCGCGACCTCGAGTGCGGGATCGGTCAGCGCGGGTGTGAGCGCGGTGACCGCATCCGCGAGGTCAGGGCGGCGCGCCGACGCCTCCGCGACCGCCTGCTCGAACCATCCCCTGCCTGCCGGCAGGTACGAGCGATAGACCGGGTAGCAGGAGAGCAGCTCGACCAGCGCCTCCTCGGCGCGGTCGACCGGCTCGGGAAGGCATCGCACCAGCCTGCGCACCTCGGCGGTGAGCATCACCTCGGCCGCCCGCCGCTTCGTGCTGTGGATGAGGTCGGGCCACGACGGACGCTCGAGGCCGCTCTCGGCATAAAGCTGCGCGTCGAGCTCATCGAGCCTGTCGACGCCGTGCGGGTCGGTGAGTACCCGGTCGATCTCGGCCAGGGCGTCGTAACCGGTCGTACCCGCGGTGCTCCACCACGACGGCAGCGGTTCCGGGTGGGCGGTGGCGCTGTGCTCGAGGATCTTCTCCACGAGCACGTAGGCATCGCCCGATGCCTCGGCGAGCGCGTCCAGGTAGGCGCCGGGGTCGGAGAGCCCGTCGGGGTGGTCGACGCGCAGCCCGTCGATGAGCCCAGCTCGTATCCAGCGGAGCACTTCGGCGTGCGTCGCCTGGAACACGCCCGGGTCTTCGACGCGCACGCCGGCGAGGGTCGTCACGGCGAAGAACCGGCGATAGTTCAGGATGCTGTTCTCGTGACGCCAGAACTCGAGTCGCCAGTGCTGCCGGTCAAGCACCGCGCGGATGCCGTCGGGCGAGTCGAGGTCGTCGCCGTCGCGTGCGGAGCCTGGGGCGAGGGGCAGGATGCTGTCGTAATAGCGCACCACGCCGTCGGGCGCGTTCTTGCGCGGTGCGGTGTCGATCGTGATCTCGTCGCGCTCGATCACGGCATCCGCTTCGTCACCGAGGATCGGTACGCACACGCGTCCGCCGCCGAAGTCCCAGTCGATGTCGAACGCCTCGGCGTGGGCAGAGGCGCGGCCGTGTGTGAGCACGTCCCACCACCACGCGTTCTGCTCGGGGTCGGAGATGCCCATGTGGTTCGGCACGATGTCGACGAGGATGCCGAGCCCGGCTCGCCGCGCCGCTGCCGAGAACCGGTCAAGGCCCTCGGCCCCTCCCCGAGCCGGATCGACACGGGTGGGGTCGACGACGTCGTACCCGTGGTCGGAGCCCTCGGTCGCCTGCAGCAGCGGCGACAGGTAGGCCCAGTCGGCGCCGAGGTCGCGCAGGTACCCGGTGACCTCCGCCGCGTCATCCAGCGTGAACGAGGAGCGGATCTGCAGACGGTAAGTCGACCGCGGTGTCATCGAGCGTTCTCCTCCACCGGCTCGTCTGCGGTCTCCGCCTCCGGATCACGAGTGGTGTCGCTGTCTGTGTCGCCCGCAGCGAGAGATGCGGCGACCGAATGATCCACGCCGGGTTGGATGCCATGATGCTCGGTGAGCACCATGAGCGAGCGAGGAATCAGGGTGACTCCCTCGGCCGGGGCCACCAGTACGGTGTCGGCGCGCTTCCCGCCGGTGTCGACGAGGATCTCCCACTGCGGGGTGAGCGCCACCTTCGGGAAGGCGAAGCGGACCGGCTCGTCACCGGCGTTGAACAGGATCGCGAAGTGCGCGTCGCGCACCTCCTGACCGCGCGCATCACGTTCGCGGATGCCGTCGCCGTTGAGGAACACGCCGATCGCGCGGCCGAAGCCCGACTCCCAGTCCTCGGGCTGCATGAGGCTGCCGTCGGGCCGCAACCAGGCGATATCCGGCAGGGGCGCACCCTCCTCGCCGCGCACGGGACGGCCGTCGAAGAACCGACTGCGCCGGAACGCGGGGTGCTCGTGTCGCAGTTTCGACAGTGCCGCGGTGAACTCGATGAGCGGCTGGTCGACGGCATCCCAGTGGATCCAGGTGAGCTCGTTGTCCTGCGCGTAGCCGTTGTTGTTGCCCTGCTGCGTGCGACCGAGCTCGTCACCGTGCGAGAGCATCGGCACGCCCTGCGAGAGCAGCAGCGTCGCCAGGAAGTTCCGCTGCTGACGGGCACGCAGCGTGCGCACCTCCGGGTCGTTCGTCGGTCCCTCGACGCCGCAGTTCCACGATCGGTTGTGGGATTCGCCGTCGCGGCCGTTCTCGCCGTTGGCGTCGTTGTGCTTGTCGTTGTAGGACACCAGATCGCGCAGGGTGAACCCGTCGTGTGCGGTGACGAAGTTGATGGAGGCGACCGGGTAGCGCCCGGAGTGCTCGTACAGGTCGGCGGACCCGGTCAGACGTGAGGCGAACTCGCCGAGCGCCTGGGGCTCTCCGCGCCAGAAGTCGCGGACGGTGTCGCGGTACTTGCCGTTCCACTCCGTCCACTGCGGCGGGAAGTTGCCGACCTGGTAGCCGCCGGGCCCGATGTCCCACGGCTCGGCGATGAGCTTCACCTGCGACACCACCGGGTCCTGCTGCACCATCTCGAAGAAGGTGGCCAGACGGTCGACGTCGTAGAACTCCCGCGCGAGCGTCGCGGCGAGATCGAACCGGAAGCCGTCGACGTGCATCTCCAGCACCCAGTAACGCAGCGAGTCCATGATCAGCTGCAGCGTGTGCGGGTCGCCCACATTGAGGCTGTTGCCGGTGCCGGTGTAGTCGGTGTAGTAGCGCATGTCGTCGGCTTCGAGACGGTAGTACGCCGGGTTGTCGATGCCGCGCAGCGAGAGCGTGGGCCCGAGGTGGTTGCCCTCGGCGGTGTGGTTGTAGACCACGTCGAGGATCACCTCGATGCCCTCGGCGTGCATCGCCTTGACCATGCTCTTGAACTCCTGCACCTGCTGGCCCCGCTGGCCGGTGGCGGAGTAGGTGTTCTGCGGTGCGAAGAACGAGATGGTGTTGTAGCCCCAGTAGTTCGACAGCCCCTTGTCCTGCAGGGTGGAGTCGTTCACGAACTGGTGCACCGGCATGAGCTCGACGGCGGTGACGCCCAGCTTCTTGAGGTGCTCGATGATCACGGGGTGGGCCATGGCGCCGTACGTGCCGCGGATCTCCTCGGGGATGTCGGGATGCAGCTGGGTCATCCCCTTGACGTGCGTCTCGTAGATCAGGCTGTCTGCGTACGACGTCCTCGGTTTGCGGTCGCCGTCCCAGTCGAAGAACGGGTTGACGACGACGCCCTTCATCATGGCGGTCGCGGAGTCCTCGTCGTTGCGCGAGTCCGGGTCGCCGAACGTGTAACCGAAGACCGACTGCCCCCACTGCACCTGCCCGTCCACCGCCTTCGCGTACGGGTCGAGGAGCAGCTTGTTCGGGTTGAACCGAAATCCGTTGGCGGGGTCGTCGGGCCCGTGCACACGGTACCCGTAGCGCTGCCCCGGTCCGACCGTCGGCAGGTAAGCGTGCCACACGAACGCGTCGACGTCGATGAGTGGCACGCGCGTCTCGCCGCCGTCATCATCGAAAAGACACAACTCGACCTTCTCGGCCCGCTCGCTGAACAGCGCGAAGTTGGTGCCGCTGCCGTCGAATGTCGCGCCCAAGGGGTACGCGGTTCCTGGCCATGCCTGCATGGGCATTCCCCTCTCGTGGAAGAACTTCACCATAGCCGGGCGGTGAGAACGAGAGGAAAGCGGTGCGCTCGCACCGCGTCATCTGCTATGCGCCTGTCGCAGGGCGCTTCGCCGCGTCAGTAGACCAGGTCGGTGTCGTAGAAGCCGCCGAAGGGCGTGTTCTCCTCACCGGTGTCCCGCGGGTCGTACTGCACGGTCTCGACAGAGATCTGCACGCACGTCCGCGGAGTGAAGAGCACGCTGACGGCGCGGTTGCCCACGACCACGAAGTTCACGAATCGGGCCGAGGACTTCACGGCGTCCTCGATCTGCCGCTTCAAATCGTCGACGTCCACGCCCTGGGCCAAGGGATACGTGGTGCCGTCGACTGCCAGTAGATTGCGCTTCATCGTCTGTAGCGTCACCATCCCGGCAGGGTAGACAGCGGTTCAGGGCGCGTTGGAGGGGCTTGCATCCGGCGCGATCATGTGGCATTCGGCGCTCCTGATCGTGCGGGGGTGGCACTTCGGATGCCGTGCGGTCAACCCCCTCCTGGTCTCGTCTCGCACAGCAGACTCTGGAAGGGATCACGTGGGCGAGCCTGGTGCCGCCCACCCGACGTCAGGAGTCGAGATGAGCACATCCAATTCGGATCCTCGTGACCGTGAGCCCGCAGCCGTGTCCGCCGAGCGCGGCCCCACTCAGCGGGAAGAGGTGCTGGGTCGCGAGCAGGAGCGGTTCGGCGGATTCAAGTGGGGTTCGGCCTTCTTCGGTTGGCTCACCGCGACCGGGACGGCGGTTCTGCTGACGGCGCTGCTCAGCGCCGTCGGAGCCGGCCTCGGTCTCGGTGTCACAGAAGGGGACGTCGAGGGCGCCGCGGAAGAGATCGGTGCGAATGCCGAGACGGTCACGATCGTCGGAGCGATCGCACTGGCCGTCGTGCTGTTCGTGGCGTACTACTGCGGCGGCTACGTCGCCGGCCGGATGGCGCGGTTCTCGGGAGCCAAACAGGGTCTGGCCGTGTGGATCTGGGCGGTCGTCATCGCCATCGTCGTGGCCATCATCGCCGCGGTCGCCGGCTCTCAGTTCAACGTACTCGGCCAGCTCAACAGCTTCCCGAGGATCCCCATCGACGAGGGCACGCTGACGGCCACCGGCATCATCACCGCGATCGTCGTCGCTCTCGTCAGCCTGGGCGGCGCGATACTCGGCGGCATGGGCGGCATGCGCTACCACCGCCGGGTCGACCGCGCGGGCCTTGGACGCTGAACCGTCGGCGGCAGGGGCGGGCAACGCCTCTGCCGCCGTCCGACAGGAAGGTAAACCCATGATCGATTCACACAACATGAACAGCCTGTTCGACGCGGATGTCGTCGATCCCGACGGGTCGAAGATCGGCACCGTGAAGCACGTGTACGTCGACCCGGATGGCGGGCAGCCGCTGTTCGTCGGCGTCTCCACCGGCTGGTTCGGGACGTCTGAGTCGTTCGTTCCGCTGAGCGACGCCGACTTCGACGGCGA
>JAPSIX010000270.1 GCA_031178475.1 Microbacterium sp.
TTGCCCTCGAACACCACACGGTCGAAGTGCGCGAGAGATGAGATCGCCTGGTAGCTGAACTCCTGCGTGAGAGCGTCCGACGCCTCCTCCTCGCGATTCGCGCTCTCCAGCAGAGAGTCGTCGAGGCCGTCGTCGTCCTGCGTCTGCCGGTCGAGGGCGTGATCGCGCTGGCGCTCCATCTCGTTGGCGAGCTTCATCAGCACGGGCACGTTCGGCAGGAACACGCTCGCCGCCTCGCCGCGGCGCCGGGCACGCACGAATCGGCCGATCGCCTGCGCGAAGAACAGCGGTGTCGACGACGACGTCGCGTAGACGCCCACGGCGAGCCGGGGCACGTCTACACCCTCCGACACCATGCGAACGGCCACCATCCAGCGACTCATCCCCGCGCTGAACTTCTCGATCCGCTCCGACGCGGTGGCGTCGTCGGACAGGACGACGGTCGGGCGCTCCCCCGTCAGGCCGTGCAGGATCTTCGCGTACGCCCGCGCGACGGTCTGATCCGTCGCGAGCACCAGCCCTCCGGCATCCGGAACGTGATGGCGGATCTCGGTGAGCCGACGATCGGCGGCGGACAGCACCGCCGGCATCCACTCCCCCTCCGGGTCGAGCGCCGTGCGCCACGCCTGCGAGGTGACGTCCTTGGTGTTGTCCTGGCCGAGGTGCGCCTCGAGCTCGTCGCCCGCGCTCGTGCGCCAGCGCATCTTGCCTGCGTACATGTGGAACAGCACCGGCCGCACGACGCCGTCGGCCAGCGCCCGGCCGTATCCGTAGCGGTAGTCGGTGCTCGAGATCCGCGCCCCGGACTCGTCGGGCAGGTACTCCACGAACGGGATGGGCGCGGTGTCACTGCGAAACGGCGTACCCGACAGCAGCAGCCGGCGTTTGGCGGGTGTGTACGCGTCACGGATCGCGTCGCCCCAGCTGAGCGCGTCACCGCCGTGGTGCACCTCGTCGAGGATGACAAGCGTGTTCGCATCCTCGGTCAGGTGGCGGTGCACGCTGGACTTCGCCGCGACCTGCGCGTAGGTGACGACCACCCCGTGGTACTGCCGGGAGGGCGCCCAGTGACTGTTACGGAACCGCGGGTCGAGACGGATGTGCACCCGCGCGGCTGCGTCGGCCCACTGGGTCTTCAGGTGCTCGGTCGGAGCGACCACGATCACCCGGTTCACCTCGCCCGCGCGCAGCAGTTCCACGGCCAGAGTCAGAGCAAATGTGGTCTTACCGGCACCCGGGGTCGCCGCGACGAGGAAGTCGCGCTGGTCGGCCTGGAAGTAGGCGTCGAGGGCCTCCCTCTGCCAGGCCCTCAGCTTGTCGGCGGTGCCCCAAGGCGCACGCTGAGGGAAGGACGGAGAAAGCATCGCTTCAACGATAAGCCAGCCCACCGACCCTGCTTCACGAGGCGTTGGTAGGCTCGCACCCGGCGCCTCGGCACCCCGAATGCGCCGAAGGCGAAGGAGAGCACGATGAACGACCAGGAATCGTCTCGCACCCCGTACATCCCCAATGAAGGTCCACACCCGTGGCGCCGCTTCGTGGCCATCGGCGACTCGTTCACCGAGGGCATCGGCGACCCCGATCCGGCCGCGCCGGGTAGACACCGCGGATGGGCTGACCGCGTCGCCGCGGTGCTCGCGCAGGACGTCGATGACTTCGCTTACGCCAACCTGGCCGTGCGCGGAAAGCTCATCGCCCAGATCGTCGCCGGGCAGATCGAGCCGGCTGTCGCGCTGAAGCCCGACCTCGTGTCGATCTGCGCGGGCGGCAACGACGTCATCCGTCCGGGCACTGACCCCGACGACATCGCCGCCCAGCTCGACGACGCCGTCGGTCGCCTCGCCGCAACAGGCGCCGCCGTGCTGCTGTTCACCGGCATCGACACCGGGTTCACTCCGGTGTTCCGACCGTTCCGCGGCAAGGTGGCGATCTACAACGAGAACATCCGCACCATCGCCGACCGGTACGACTGCATCGTCGCCGACCAGTGGGCGCTGAAGGTCGTGCAGGATCCGCGGTTCTTCGCTGACGACCGCCTGCACTACAACGCGCTCGGCCACCATGAGATCGCGCGGATGGCGCTGCGTGCGCTGAACGTGCCCAACGACCTGCAGCCGATGCAGCCCGACTCGGTTCCGGTTCGCACCTGGCGGCAGGCGCGCGCCGACGACATCAGCTGGGCGCGCGAGCACCTCGTGCCGTGGGTGCTGCGGCGGCTGCGGCACCAGTCGTCGGGTGACAACGTCTCGGCGAAGCGGCCGGATGCCG
>JAPSIX010000073.1 GCA_031178475.1 Microbacterium sp.
GGGTTAGCGGCCAAAACGTGTGGATGGGTTGACGATCTAGCCGCGTGATCTCGCGGCTAAAGCCGGATCGGTATGGTTCGTGATGCTTAATCGTGACCCTTCCGCCGAATTCGACGACATGCATGGTATGCCGCTCCCGACTGGTCAAGAACGGTCGGACTGCGGCCGGGACGCAGCGATGGCGGTGCCCATCCTGCGGCGCGTCCTCGGTGCGTCGTCGCCCCGACGTCACTCGTCGGGAGCAGCTGCGCCGGTTCCTGATGTGGCTGACCGGCAAGCAGACCCAGGCGGAGGTCGATGGGACCGCGACCGGGCGGACATTTCGCCGCCAGGTCGCGTGGTGCTGGGCGCTCGAGCCGCGACTGCCGCCCGCGACCGAGATCCATCACGCCGTGCTCGTCGATGGGATCTGGGTCAGCGGATGGTGCCTGCTGATCGCGCTCAGCGACAAAGGCCGCGTACTCGCCTGGCAATGGTCCGGCGGCGAATCCGTCGCCGCCTGGAAAGCCCTCCTCGAACAGGTCGAAGCCCCGGGCGTCCTCGTCTCCGACGGCGGAACCGGCCTCCCGACCGCGCTCAAGGTCGTCTGGCCCGAGACGAAGCACCAAAGGTGCCTGTTCCACCTGCAGATGAACGTGTCCCGGCATCTGACCCGCAACCCGAGAACTGACGCCGGACGCACCCTGCGCGCCCTGGTGATGCGACTGAGCGACATCCATGACGAGGACGCAGCGATCGCCTGGCAACTGAAACTGGAACGGTGGTGGCAGACGTTCGGGCACCTCACCCGAGAACGCACGATGTTCCGGAACGGGCAGTTCGGATACACCCACGACCGGCTCCGCAAGGCCTGGCAGCTAATCCGCCGCGTCTCCCGCAATGACACTCTGTTCACCTGGATCACCTACGGCAACCCCCGCACGACATCACCGTTGGAGGGCGGGATCAACAGCCAGATCCGGGACGTCCTGCGCCGGCACCGCGGCCTCAGCGAAGAGCACCAGAAACGCGCCGTCGAGTGGTTCCTCGTCCTCCACGAGCTCACACTCGATGAGGCCATCGCCCTCGCCCAGGCCGTCCCGACACCAACTCCCCGAGAAGAGCCGGACGAACCGGTCAGCCCCGTCCTCTACGACAACGGGCTCGACGCAGGCGAAGGCCTCTGGCTACGCACCGGATGGGCAGGACGCGGATGACACGCCCGACCCCGTCCACACGTTTTGGCCGATAACCCCCTGTCGGGGGGTGTAGAACGAAAAAGACCGCCCGATGGCGGTCTTCTTCGTTCGTGCCCCCGACAGGAATCGAACCTGCGACCTACGGTACCGGAAACCGGCGCTCTATCCGCTGAGCTACGGAGGCGTACCGGTCGAGCCTATCATCGGCGGCGCCCTGCTCGTGAACGCCGACGGGCTCCCGCGCGGGTCGGAACGGCTACTTCGCCGGCACCGGGTCGGCCGCATCGGCATCCGTCACCGGAGCACCCGCGAAGCGCTCCAGCGCGTCGGCGACGCGCTCGGCGAGGTAGCGGTGCCCGGCATCCGAGGGGTGCATGCGGCCGGCCCCCACGTCGATGAGGTCGAGGTAATTGTCGGGGGTGATCCACTCGTCCTTGACGGGGGAGATGTACCACCAGCCGCGGGCGCCGGCGAGCCGAGCCAGGTCGCGGTCGATTCGCGCTGTGGAGGCGCCGACCGGGAGTTCGTGCGGTGCCGGTCCGAGCACCACGATCGGTGCGTCGGGGTACGTGGCCCGCAGCGCATCCCACGCGGCGTTCACCGCGGCGGGATAGCTCGCAGCATCCTGGCGGCGGTCGTTGATGGAGCCCTGGATCACGATGAGATCCGGGTTCAGCTCCGGGTCGAGCGCGGCGATCCGCTCGCCGAAGGCGGGCCCGGCATAGCCGGGTCGCTGGTAGCCGCTGCCGCTGACGCCGTTGACGATGGTCTCGCCCTCGATCAGGTCGGCGAGCAGGTATGCGTAACCGAGGGTCGGGTCGGACGCCGCCGCACCGTACGTCCACGAATCGCCGAACACCAGCACACGCGGGTTCTCGGGAAGCACGAGCGGGGCGGGGGAGAGGGCATCGCCGGAGGCTGCCACCGGGGCGGTCTCGGTGAGCGGGGCCCACGGCCGCCACACGCCCAGGGTCACACCGACCACCACTGCGAGGGCGCCGACGATCGCGAGAGCCGAGCGGCGCCGTCGGGTCAGGGCGCGCAAGGTCATGCGTAGAGGGTAAGCGAAGATCCGCCCAACGCGAATTCGGGCGTGTCGCAGGCGAACGGCCCCTCCGGTGCGAGTGCACCGGAGGGGCCGACGAGATGATCCCAGAGCTACTTCGAGGTGCCCTGCGAGACCGAGCCCTGCAACTGGCGCTGGAAGAGGACGTAGACGACGAGCACGGGGATGATCGTGATCATGACCGCCGCGAACATCTCGCCGAAGTCGAGCGAGTACCCGGCCGACGACGCGTACGACGCCATTCCCTGCGACAGCACGTAGTTGCTTTGATCCGTGTTCAGCGAGATCGGAAGCAGGAACTGGTTCCACAGGCCCAGGAAGTTCATGATCGCGACCGCGGCCATGCCCGGCTTCGCCATCGGCAGCATCACCTGGAAGAACGTGCGCCATTCGCTGGCCCCGTCCACGTACGCCGCCTCCTGGATCTCGTAGGGCAGCGACTTGAAGAACGAGAACAGGAAGAACACGGTGAACGGCAGCGCGAACGCCACATAGGTGACGATCAGCCCTGGCAGAGTGTTGAGCAGTCCCATCCCCTGCAGGATGAAGAACAGCGGGACGATGGCGAGGAACACCGGGAAGGTGAGTCCGGCCAGCATCAGGTAGTAGATCACCCTGCTGCCGGGCAGCGAGAACCGGGCGAGCACGTACGCGCACATGGCGCCGAGCACCATCACCAGCACGAGGGCGCAGCCCACGACGATGACCGTGTTCACGAACATGCCGCCGAAGTTGTTCCCCACCCAGGCGCTGACGTAGTTGTCGAAGTTCCAGTTCGCCGGCAGGCCGAACGGCGACTTGAAGATCTCCGCTGTCGTCTTGAACGAGCCGATGAGGGTCCAGACCATCGGAAGGATCACGATGATCGACCAGACCGCCAGGATCACATGCGAGGCTCCGCCGACGGCCTTGTCGCCGGCGGTCGACTTGGTGGTCCGGGCTTGCGGAGCGGGGCCGGAGCGCTTCGTCCGGTCGATCGTCACCGCGGCGCGGGTATCGACGCTCATGAGCGTCCTCCTTCATCCTTGCCGCCGATGAGACGGAACACGCCGATCACAACAGCGGCGAACAGCAGCGTGATCACGGCGAGAACCACACCCATGGCGGTGGCCAGTCCGAACTGGCCCTTCTCGAATGCGGTGCGGAACAGGTACTGGCTCATGACCAGCGTGCTGTTCGACGGACCGCCCGAGGCGTTCAGTCCGGCCATGTACACGAAGGCGTCCAGAGCCATGATGCCCAGGTAGATGTACGCGGTCTGCACGTTGTCGCGGATCTGCGGCAGCAGGATCGATGTCACGGTGCGCAGGCGCCCCGCGCCGTCGATCCGCGCGGCCTCGAGGGTCTCACCCGGGATCCCCTTGATCGCCGCGATGAACAGGATCATGTAGAACCCGACCATGCTCCAGACGATCACGAAGATCGTGGCGCCCATCGCCGTGCTGCGCTCGCCGAGCCATGCGAACTGGTTGGTGTCGATTCCGAACACACCCAGGAGGCCGTTGAGCAGGCCGCTGGGCGTGTAGATCATGCCCCACAGGATCGCGATGACGATCGCGGGGATGACGTACGGAAAGAACGACACCACCCGGTAGAAGCTGGAGCCGCTCAGCCCTCGCACCTGCCCGTGGCTGGGGCCGCCCACCGTGATCATGCTCGCGAAGATCAGCGCGATGACGATCGTGATCAGCGGGACGACGATGGCGAGGAGGATGTTGTTGCCCATCGCCTGCATGAAGGTCGGATCCTGGAACAGCCGGACGAAGTTGTCCAGGCCGATGAACTGCATGTTCGGCGAGAACCCGGTCCAGTTGGTCATCGCGTAGTACAGCGCCTGGATGAACGGCGAGATGACGAAGACCAGGAACAGGGCCACGGGGATCCCGAGGAACACCAGCAGGAACGACACGTAGTCGAACGTCAGCTTGCGCGGAAGCCCCGCACGGGGCGACTTGCGCCGCCCCGTGCGTGCTGCGGCGACCGCGGCTGTCTGCAGCCCCGGCCCTCCGCTAGCGGTCGAGTAACTCACTTGATCTCGATCTTCGTGACCGACGAGTCCTCACGGATCCGGTCGGTCAGGGCCTGCAGCTGCTGGGTGATCTCGGCGACCGTCATTCCGCCGCCCAGGAACGTGTTCCAGATGGGCAGCTGGTCGGAGTTCATGCCGTACAGGTTGAACGACTTGATGGTGAAGACGTTGTCGCCTGCCGCCTCGAGCATCTTCGACTGCGACACCAGCGCCGTCGAGCCGAACCCGTCCTCGGGCACGGTGCCCTTGACGATCGTCGGGGCGAGCTTGGTCTCGGCGAACGCCGTCGCCGACTCCTTCGACAACATGGTGCGCAGCAGCTCCTTGCCGCCGGCCGGGTTCTTGGCGTTCGAGGGGACGATGAACGGCTCACCGGCCTCGGCGCGCATGGTGCCCGCCGGGGTGGTCTGGTTGCCGTCCAGGGGAAGCTCCGGGATGCCCATCATCTTGAAGTCGGGCGCCGTCTGCTTCTTCATCTCGTTCTCGATCCACGAGCCCGACGGGTACAGCAGCGCCTCCTGGTCGAGGCTCCACTGCGACTGCGCCTGCGTGAACTGCGTACCAGCGCCACCCGGCTTGACGTAGCCGGCCTGGATCAGCTCGTGGAAGATCGTCAGGATCTCCTGCAGCACGGGGTGCGACCACGCCTTGGCGTCGAGGTTTTCCAGCGGCAGGCGCACATCATCGCCGGCCTGGATGACCGCAGAGTTCACGACCATCGTCTGGTAATAGGTCGCAGCCTCCTTGCCCCACAGGAAGAGGTACTTGCCCTTCTCCTTCGCGGCGGCGCCGAGGGCGCTGAGGTCCTGCCAGCTCTTGGGCACCTGGAAGCCGTTCGCCTGGAACAGGCTGTCGGAGTACCACAGGCCGTACACGGTCATCACGTAGTTCAGCGCGACGAACCGGCCGTCGAAGGTGCCGGGCTCCTTGACCCCGCCGAACAGCGTGTCGCTGATCTTCTCGCCGTCGAGGTTCTCGGCCTCCAGCACGTCGTCGAGCTCCTCGAGCTGGTCGAGGATCGTGTTCCAGCCGATCGAGTTCGCGCCCGAGTTGTCGATGAGGTCCGGCGGGTTGCCCCCGACGAACCGCGGCTGCAGCTCCTGCGCGATCTTGGTGGACGAAGAGACCTTGACGGTCACGCCGTCCAAGCCGTCGTTGCCCTCCATGAGCTTCGCGGCGTTCTCGACGTAGTCCACGCCGTAGCCGCCGTTGAAGATCACCGCGTCGACCTTCGAGTTCGCGGCGACGCCGAACGGGTTGTCGGACGTCACCTCGCCCTGGGGGCCGGCGTTTCCGCCACCACCGCCGCCGCCGGGGGCGGCGCACGATGCCAGCGTCATGCCGAACGGCAGCAGCATCGCTGCAGCAGCCGCGCCGCGCAGCAGGCCGCGCCGGCTGATGGATGCTTCGTTGGGTTCCATCTTCATACCTTTCGTAGTGGTGTACACGGGTGTTGGGTCGGGCGCTCAGGCGCCCCGGCGGATGCGGCCACGGTAGCGGTCCTCCAAGACGGAGTTGTGCTCGTCGCCGCCTGGGATGTTGGCGGAGATGTACATGGGCGGCGTCTCGCCGCGCTCGGCGATCGTTCTGGCGACGCCGAGAGTCAGCAGCTGGGCGATGAAGGCCGCCGTGATCGAGGAGATGGCCCCGGCGCCGATGCCGTCGGAGACCTCGAGGGTCGCATCGCCGTAGGGTGCCAGGTTGTCGATGACGACGTCTGCGACCTCGCTCAGTCGCTTGCCGCTGGGATGCTTCGGCTCGACGCGCGCGGTGTGCTCGAGGCTGGTGACGGCGATGACGGTGTGGCCGCGCTCCTTCGCCCAGAGCGCCGTGCCGACGATCGAGCCGTTCACTCCCGAGTTCGATGCGATGACGAACACGTCGCCCTCTCCGACGGGAACGGTGGCCATGAGCTCGTCAACCACCCACGGCTCACGCTCCAACGACCCGGTGAGCACATCAACGGGGCGGTCGCCATGCAGCACGATGTCGCGCAGCGCGATCCTGTTCGTCGGGATCAGCCCTCCCGCGCGCCCGGCGACCTCCATCGCGAACGCTTCGGAGTGCCCGGTGCCGAAGGCGTGGATAACGCCGCCGTCGTCGAGCGCCTTGACGAGCAGCGAGATCGCGGCGTCGAGAGCGCCGGACTCGGCCTCGCGGGTGAGCCGCTCGAGGCGAGTGGTCGCTTCGCGCAGCAGATCGGTGGGGGTGGCGGTCATCGGCTCTCCTCCTGGAGGTGGGCGGTCGGCTTCGGGGAACGAACGGGTCGGCGGTGTGCCGAGACGGCCATCGCGCTGGCGGCCAGGTGGGTGGATGCCGGCACGAACATCTGCTGGGCGACGAGCAGGTACAGCAGGTCGAGGACGAGCAGCTGGGAGTGCTTCACCGACAGGTCGTCCGGGCGGAGATAGCGGGTCGGGGCGGCCGTGGCGAGCGACACGTCGGCCAGACCCGCGAGCCACGACTCGGCATCGTGTGTGATGGCGACTGTGAATGCCCCTGAGGCGCCGGCCTGCGACAGCATCTGCACCGTCTCCTCCGTGCGTCCGGTGCTGGAGATGCCGATCGCGACCGAATCGGCGTTCTGCAGCACGGCGCTGGTGAGGCCGTCGTGCACGTCCGACCACGCGTGCGCGCTGACGCCGATGCGGTACAGCCGGCCCTGGAACTCGCGGGCGATGACTCCGCTCCCGCCGACGCCGTAGATGTCGACGTGACGGCTGTTCGCGATGGCGTCTGCCACCCGCAGCACGTGATCGATGTCGAGCCGCTCGGCCGTGGACTCCAGGCTCTCCACGTGCAGCGCGACCAGCGTCTGGAGCACTTTGCCCGGTTCGTCATCGGGTGCGAACTCCTGACCGATGTCGACGTGCCAGCTCTCGTCGGCGTCGCCGCGGCCGATCTCGCTGGCGACCCCGACCCGGAACTGCGTGTAGCCGTCGAATCCGAGCGCGCGGCAGAAGCGGGTCACGGTCGCAGGGGAGGTGCCGGCGCGGTCCGCCAGCTCGGTGATGGTCAGCTCCACCGGGGCGGCGGGGTGCTCGGTGACGACGTCGGCGATCTTGCTCATCGCGGTCGGCATCGATCGACGATGCGCCGCAATGCGCCGGGCGATGGTCATCCCCCCGCCGTTGCCGTTGTCTCCTGACCGTGGCACCATTGCCTCCTGTTACCCATCGGGGCTGAACCCGTTGGATGAAAACTATTCTCATGCGACGAAAACGTCAAATAGGAGCGCATCACGAATGAGTCACGAAACGCTCCTGCTGGGCATCGATGCTGGTGGCACGTCGACGAGGGCGGTGCTCGCCGACGCTGACGGCCGGTGTCTCGGCTACGGCGTCGGGGGCCGCGGAAACCCCATCTCCGCCGGCCCCGCGCGGGCGGCGCAGGGGGTGCTGGATGCTGTCATGCGCGCTCTCCAGCCCGCCGGGCGCACTCTCGCCGACGTCACCGGCGCGGTCGCGGCGATGGCGGGGATGCGCGCCTCCGGCGGCTCCGCCTGGTTGCACGGGCCGCTCCGCGAGCACGGCTTCACCGGCGCGCTGACGTTCGAGTCCGACATCCTCGCGGCGTACTTCAGCGGGTCGGCCGCGTCCTTCGGCTATGCACTGGTCTCCGGCACCGGTGCGTGTGTGGTGCGTGTCGAAGACGGGCGCATCGAGGGAACCGGCGACGGGCTGGGGTGGCTGCTCGGTGACCGGGGGAGCGGCTTCTGGATCGGCCACGCGGTCGCCACCGCCGCTGTCCAGGAACTCGATTCCACCGGGCCCGCGACAGCGCTGACGGCGCGCGTGCTCGCCCACTACGGAATCCCGCGCACCGGCGTCATGCACCAGGGGCGTCCCGAAGAGCTGGAGCGGCTGATCGAGGTGCTCTACGCGCATCCCCCCATCGAACTCGCCGCGCTCGCGCCCTACGCGTTCGCCGACGCGGATGCTGTGGCCGAGCGCATCCTGCAGACGGCAGGCGCACACCTGGCCGACACCCTCTCTGCCGTGCTGACCGGGCCGGGCCCGCTCGTGGTCGGCGGCAGCGTGCTCGCCCGCACCGGTCCCGTGCAGGACGCCTTTCTCGCGCGGCTCGGCGGTGCAGCCGAAGCGCTCGCCATCCGTCCGGTCGGCGACGGCGCCGTGGGAGCGGCGTTCCTCGCGCTGCGTGCCGCAGGAGTCCGCGCCGACGAGGAGACCCTCACGACGCTGACCGAGTCGCTCGCACTGCTGCGCTGAACCGGCGGGTGACCGAACGCGCCGCCGCAGGGACGGCGCGCCAGGCGAACTAGACTGGTGCAGCTATGAACCCAGAATCCCTCTCCGCCGCCGTCTTCGCCGTCCTCGAGCCGATCGCGGCACGGCGACGCCCGGATGAGGAGCTGGGCCTCACAGCATCCGACATCGTGCTCGACCGCCCCCGCAATCGCGACCACGGTGACTGGGCGACGAACATCGCGATGCGCCTCGCGAAGCGTCTCGGAACGAGCCCGCGCGAGCTCGCCGACGAGATCGCGACCGCTCTTGGCTCGACAGAGGGCATCGCCGGGGTCGAGGTCGCGGGGCCCGGATTCATCAACATCCGTCTCGAGGCGGGCGCGGCTGGTGCCCTCGCGAAGACGATCGTCGAAGCCGGAAGCGCGTACGGCAGTAACCAGTCGCAGGCGGGCCGTTCGATCAACGTCGAGTTCGTCAGCGCCAATCCGACCGGTCCGCTGCACATCGGCCACACGCGATGGGCGGCGCTCGGCGACGCGATCGCCCGGCTGCTGGCGGCCTCGGG
>JAPSIX010000271.1 GCA_031178475.1 Microbacterium sp.
TACTCGGTCAGCAGGACGGCGTTCGAGTTCTCGAATGACTTCGTGAGCTCGGCGACCGATGCATCCTTCTGCGCCATGGTCACTCCTTGATGGGTACGAGGCGCCTCACGGTGGTGAGGCACCGGCCGCGACCCCCGCATCCGGAAAAACAGAAACGCTCCGGCGCAAGCGACGGAGCGTGGGAATCCAGCGAGCTGGAGTACGATCATGTCACCTGCGCGGGCCCCTGTTCTCACAGTGCTTCGATCTTCGTGTTCGCACACGACGATGACCGGCGGTCTTCGGCTTCGTTCACTCTACGGCATCCGTGCCGCGCCTCCCAAATCGTGCGGTTCGTCGCTGGGCCGGCTGCTTGCCGGGCCAGCGGCACGCGGCGCGTGCACGCGGTGATCGTCGGCGGGTGGGCGTAATCTCGAAGGGTGACCCCGGAACTTCAGGCGCGCATCGTCGCGGACTCCCGCGACCGCGTCGCGTGGCTTCGGGCCAGGGCACGAGGGATCACCGCGACAGACGTCGCCGGTCTGTCCAGCGAGGCATCCATCACTCGCGCGGCCGACGCGAAGCTCGGCGCAGGCCCCCGGTTCGGCGGCAACGCGTACACCGACCACGGTCGCCGCCGGGAACCCGAGATCGCCGCGTGGGTGGCCGGGACCCATGGCATCCTGCCCTCGTCGGCACTGTTCCACGCCGCGCTGGAGAAGCGCCATCTCGCCACCCCCGACGGCATCTGCGTCGACGGCGAGGATCGGGTGCTGCTCGCCGAGATCAAGACGACGAACAAGTCGTGGCGCAGCATCCCGCGCACCTACCTGCGTCAGGTGTGGTGGCAGCAGCACGTCCTGGGGGCCGAGCGCACGCTCTTCGTCTGGGAGGAGCACGACGACTTCAACCCGGTTCACGACGAGCCGAAGTGCGTGTGGATCGATCGAGACGACAAGGAGATCGGGCGGCTCGTGCACCTGGCCACGCGCCTGATCGACGAGCTCTACCACCGCACCACCGGGCAGCAGCCTCCTGCGCGCGCCCCGCATGTGCCGAGCCGGCGCGAGTCGCTGCGCGAGCGCGACATGTTCCGCGCGCTCGCCCTCGCGGACTGAGCTGCGCGCGGAGCAGCCCGGTCGCCCGCAACCACGCAACCGTCCGCCCACCACGCGAGCGACGCAGTTTCGATGGTGGCGCGACGGTTGCATGGTCACGCGCGCCGCGGATGCCGTTCAGAACGCGCGAGGCCGGATGAGACGCAGGTCGCCCGAGAACCGCACGCCGAAGGCCTGCAGACGAGCGGCGAAGGTCCGCACCGTCCGGATGTGCTGGTCCTCCCATCGCATGAAGGGCCGGCCTGTGCGCCCTCGGATCCAGTCCTCCCTTCGCTTCTCGGCTACCACGACGTCCGTCGCTGTCATCCCTGCGCGAAGTTCGATGTCGACGTATTTCCCGAGCCCGTCGAACTCACCGAAGGCGCGGATCTCGTCCAGCCCGAAGTCGATGAAGTAGTCGCGTCCGGTGGGGCCGGGCACCGCGACCTGCAGATCGACCTCTTGGAAGCCCACCCGGCGCAGATGCAGGCGACTGACGGTCTCGCCCGGAAGCTGAGCTCGTCCATCCGCGAACGCGATCACGCCGCGGGCGTTGCGCACGCCAGGCACGCCCCGTGCCCGCTCAAGCCGGTCGCCCATGCGTGCGCGCCAGTCCTCGGCCCGGCCTGCATCCAGGCGATGCCCGTCGACTGCGGCGGCGCGCAACGCCGAATCGGCGACGCACTGGGCAGGATCGGTGGCCAGTGTCAGGGCGAGGTCGAATGCCGTCCGCTCGGGACTCGTCACCCGCAGCCCGCCGACCTCGACGACGTCGGCATCGTCCAGTTCGAGTTGGTGTCGCAACAGGTCGCTGGCGCTGCCGGCGTGGCGGGGGCTTGGCACGATCACGTGGACGCGTTGCGGCACGTGCCGGTACAGCGGGAACGCGTGGACGACGGCGGCGGACTCGTGCGAGAGTACCGGCGGGCGATCCGCGTCCCTGGCGACGGCAAGCACGTGCAGGAGGTGGCGTCCCTCCGGCCACAGCCGCGCCCAGTGGGTCGCTGGCACGAAATGCCCACGCCTCACGCGGATGAGAATGCCACGGGACACCAACTCCCGCACCCGCCGGTCGCCCACCCCTTCCTGGGCGAGATCCTCCCGGGAGCGAAGCATCAGGTTCGCCTCATCGAGGGAGAGCGCGCGTTTGCGCGGTGGTGTGCG
>JAPSIX010000272.1 GCA_031178475.1 Microbacterium sp.
CGAGGCCGCCGATGCGAACCAGGCGCAGGCCGTGCTCGACGTACTCGATGACGTTCTCGGGGTCGGCGTCGACGAGCACGATGTCGTAGGAGCCCTCGTTCATGCGCGGCAGCACGTCGGCGGCACGTCCGGTGATGAAGCGTGCGCGGGCCGGCGGCACCTTGGCGCCGGCGAATGCCTGCCGCGCGGCGGCGAGATGCTCGCGTTCGCTGTCGATCGTGGTCAACACTGCCTGCGGGGCGCCCTGCAGCAGCCACAGCCCCGACACTCCCGCTCCGGTGCCGATCTCGACGATGGATCGCGCGCCGGCCGCCGCGGCGAGGACCGCGCACTGGGCCCCCACGCCGGGGCTCAGCGGTGCCGCGCCGAGCTCGAGGGCGTGCGCACGGGCCCGGGCGATGGAGGGGGGTTCGACGATGGTCTCGCCGACGAAGCGGGCGTTCGCGTCGTGTTCGCTCATGTGCGTGATCTCCTGGGGAAGCCGGTGACTACAGCGTATGCGGCCGAAGTGCATCAGAAGGGGAGGCGCGACCGGTAGCCTGGGGGCATGGAACTGGGGTTGACCTTCGACAAGCTGCTGCTGATCGGCATTGTCGCGGTTCTCATCATCGGCCCCGAACGTCTGCCGAAGGCCGCGGAGACCTTCGCGCGGTTCGTGCGTCGCGCCGGTGAGTACCTGCGCGAGACGAAATCGAAGATGCGCGAGGAGCTCGGGCCCGACATCGACGACGTCGACTGGCGCAAGCTCGACCCCCGACAGTACGACCCCCGGCGGATCATCCGTGACGCGCTGTTCGAGGAGCCGTCGTTCGACTCACCCGCCCCCGCGCAGGCCGCTCCGGCCGTGACGGACCCGGTCGTGCCCCCGCCGCGTATGCGAATGACGCGCCCGACTTTCAGTCGTTCCACCCCGCCGCCCTTCGACGCCGAGGCCACCTGATCAGCTGAGGCTGACCGGCAGCGGGCGTCGCGGAAGCCCTCGGCCGAGGCCGGCCACCGTGCGGGCCAGGTTCAGGATCGCCTCGGCCGCGGCATCCGTCGGCTCACTCAGCACGACCGGGCGTCCGTCGTCGCCGCCGCGCCGCAGCGCCGGGCTGAGGGGGATGGATGCCAGCAGCGGCACGTCCTGACCGTCGGAGGAGAGCGACTCGGCGACGGTGGCGCCGCCGCCGGAGCCGAACAGGTCCATCGTGGTGCCGTCCGGAAGGGGGAGCGCCGCCATGTTCTCCACCACCCCGATCACACGCTGGCCGGTCTGCCGGGCGACCAGTCCGCTGCGGATCGCGACGTCAGCGGCTGCCGGCTGCGGGGTGGTGACGACGAGCACCTCAGCATGCGGCAGGATCTGCCCGATCGAGATGGCCACGTCGCCCGTGCCGGGGGGCATGTCGATGAGCAGCACGTCCAGGTCGCCGAAGAACACGTCGGTCAGGAACTGCTGCACGGTGCGGTGCAGCATCGGTCCGCGCCATGCGACGACCGCCTCGCCGTCGCGCAGGAACATGCCGATGGACACTGCCTTCACTCCGTGCGCGACCGGTGGCAGCATGAGGTCGTCGAGGCGGGTGGGCTGGGTGCCAGCAGCGATGCCGAGCAGGCCGGGGATGGAGAAGCCGTGCACGTCTGCGTCTACCAGTCCTACGCGCAGCCCCAGTTCTGCCATCGCGACGGCCAGGTTCGCCGTGACGGTCGACTTGCCGACACCGCCCTTGCCGCTGGAGACGAGGACGACCCGTGTCAGCGAATCGGGGCCGAAGGGCATGTGCCGGGCGGGTCGTCCCGCGCGCAGGCGCTCGGTCAGCGCCCGGCGCTCGTTGGGAGTCATCACGCCGACCTCGACGGCCACTTCGTCGACTCCGGCGACGGATGCCGCGGCATCCCGCACATCGGTCTCGATGCGCTGGGCGGCGGGGCATCCGACGATCGTCAGGACGATCGCCACGTGCGCTGATGCGCCGGTGACTGTCACGTCGCGCACCATGTCGAGATCGCCGATGGGGCGGCGTAGCTCGGGGTCGGTCACGGCGGCGACAGCGGCGCGCACCTGCTCGGCGAGCGTCATGGCGACCGCTCGTCCTGGTGGCGGGGCTGCTCCAGCTCGGTCAGCAGGGTCTTCAGCTCCTGCCGCAGCACGTCGCGCGTGACGGTCTGGGTGGTGCGCTCGTCGAGGGCGAGTCGCAGCGCCACGATCTCGCGCGCCAGGTACTCGGTGTCGGCGAGGTTGCGTTCGGCGCGCT